>JBBFLL010000021.1:0-38259 GCA_037479045.1 Brevinematales bacterium
GAGGTTGCTTCAACAGACTCAGCAACTCGTTAAGCCTGTGTTGACATTCCTTCATTTTCACGGGCAACTTAGCGGAGTAAAAATTCCGCCATAGCGGAGCAAATCGTAGCAATGCCTGCAAAGGCAAGGTATAAGAGCGGTGCTGTTTGAACCCCTCATCATTTTGTTTGCCAAAACTAAAGTAGCAAGACAAAATGGTGAGGGGTGAGTTCACCGCTCCCGAAGCCTGAGCAGTAGCATTGCAAGATTTGCGTAGCGTAGGCGGTGGCGTTTTTCTTTGGTTACTTTCTTTTGTCGCACTGACAAAAGAAAGTAACATTAAGTCACGTTGCGTGACTTTTGACAAAAAGCCTGTGTTGAGCATTGCGAAGCAAAAAGGTGACAAGAGGTTTTGCCAACTTTTTACCAAAAAGTTAAAGACAGGATGTCAAGTTTTTACCGATTGTTACTACAGGATATAGGAAAAATCTCCGCGACTACTTTCCCGGCAGAGGTAGTATCGCGTGAGTAAGACACTGCCCAAGGCAGTGTCGGTGTTGAGATTGCTTCGCTTCTCTCGCAATGACGTTGAGAAAGATAATTCATTTTCACGGGCAACTTAGCGAATGTAGCTGAATATTTTTTGTTTAAACCACTAAAACGAACAAAATCATCTAAAATTTTACTCTTTTTCTTCTTACTTGCTTTCTGGTATTTATTGGCAAATCTTTTGTAAATATTTTTCTTTTCATTCATATTTAACCCTAAAATCTTTAAATTTACTGATATCTCTATAAAAATATCTCCAAAAAATTTTATAGAGATATTTTGAGTAGATTTATTTTAAAACAATGCGATATCTTGCAAAATTTAATTTTGTAAAATAAAATAAACTATGGATAATGAAAATTTTATTCTTGATCTTTTGAAGAAACTTGTGATGAATGAGGTTGATTTTGTTGTCTGTGGTGGGATAGCCTGTGTTCTTCAGGGTTGTGAGAGGACAACTTTTGATTTAGATATTGCAGTGTCTTTTGAGAATGAAAATATAGAAAGGCTTGTCAGTTTCTTTAAAGAAAATTCTGTTTTCATTCCTCGTATTCCAGAACCAATTGAAAAGTTGAAAGATAAGGCTACGAGAGAAAAATGGATTAAAGAAAAAAATGCTCTTGTTTATACCCTGATTACTAAAGATGGAATGTTTCAGATTGATATTTTTTTGTGGTATCCAATTGATTTTGAGACTTTGAAAAGAAATGCAGATGTATTTAAAATTGAGGGTATTGAAATTAAGGTCTCAAGTAAAGAAGACCTTATAAAGGCAAAAGAAATGATAAATCCTTTGAGAGATAAAGATTTATTAGATATAAAGGAGTTAAAGAGGATAATTAATGAAGAAAAAGATTGATCCACTTTTTGACGGTCACCTTGAAAAAAGACTTAAGGATATGACACCAGAAGAAAAATTGCTCTACCTTTCAAGGCAGATACATTTAAGACATTGTATAAAAAAGTTTGTGAAAAAGGAAGAAAAATGAAACAATATTTTTTTATTTTCTTTTTTTTCTTTAATTTTCTTTTTTCCTACGAAGGTTTTATTAAAGTAAATGGCAAAATATTAACAGATTCAAAAGGGAAGGAATTTTTAATAAGGGGTGTAAATATTGGAAACTGGCTACTTCCCGAAGGTTATATGTGGCAATTTTCTTCAAGTTCGGTTGATAGGCCAAGAAGAATTGAAAAGTTAATTATAGACCTTATTGGTGAAGTTAAGGCAAAAGAATTCTGGAAGAAGTATAGAGACAATTATATTACAGAAAAAGATATTGAATTAATTGCGAAGTCTGGATTCAATACCATAAGACTTCCAATAAACTATCGGCTTTTTTTGGAAGAAGATTCTTTAAAACTCAAAGAGGAAGGTTTTTTATATATTGATAGGCTTTTAAATTGGTGTAAAAAATACAATCTATTTCTTGTGATAGACCTTCATGCGGCTGCCGGTGGGCAGACAGGAGCAAATATAGATGATAGCGAGAATGATAAGCCAGAGTTATTCTTTAATGAAATTTATGAAAATATGACAATTTTTCTATGGAGGGAAGTGGCAAGACGTTATAGGAATGAAAGAAATATTTTAGCTTATGATTTACTTAATGAACCATTGCCAGCTAAAGATGCGAATTACCCTTTATATAGTAAACTTGAGCCACTTTACAAAAAAATCACAAAAGCCATAAGAGAATTTGATACAAATCATATTATCACTATAGAGGGAGCAAACTGGGCAACAGATTTCAGTGTTTTTGGTAGTCCTTTTGATTCAAATCTTTTGTATCAATTTCATAAATACTGGAATAAAACTGACGACGAAAGTATAAAGCCTTTTATTGAATTCAGAAACAAATACAACGTGCCAATATGGTGTGGGGAAACAGGTGAGAACAATAATGAATGGTATAAATCAAATTTCAGATTACTTGAAAGGCATAATATAGGCTGGGCTTTCTGGCCATGGAAGAAACTCTATGCTTTCAATTGCCCGTATTCTATTAAATTTCCTTATGGGTGGGGTAAAATTATAAACTATGCAAGATATGGTGTAAAACCTTCTGTTGAAGAATCAGAAGAGATACTTTCTAATTTTCTTGAGAATCTTTTAGTTGAAAATTGTGAATATAATGAAGAAGTTTTAGAAGCTATTTTTAATATTAAAAAATAATTTTCTGGGGGAATAGAATGTTTAAAAGATTAATATTTATTTTTATATTAATCTTTTTAAATGGTTGTTTTCTCGGAGCGGGATATTATGTTCCCGGTCAGACAGTGGTTTATACCTATGATGAAAATACGAATGCTATAGAGGGACTTAAGGTTACATATACTCTTATAGTTACAAAAGAAAGTAATATTCAATACACAGATACAAATGGAAAAGCTATTTCAAAAGTTTTTGTTCCAGAATATTCTTTTTTTGATAGTTTTTTGCCACCCAAAGAATTAGAAAAGAAATATAACCATTTTGCTGTTGCTATAGAAGATGTTGATGGTGCAAAAAATGGAGAGTTTTACAATAAATATTTTGACACTGAGCCTCTTGAAACAAACATATTTATGAAAAGAAAATTATAATTATTTCAATTCAAGTAAAATCGTTATATTGAACTCAACTAACCATTTTCTTTAAATTTTGCTGATTTCAAGCTATAATATATAAAAGTGGAAGAGTAATTCCGGAGGAGAAGATGGAAAAATATACGGCGGAAGCGATTGTATCTCTTGATTTCCCGGAGTGTGTGCGTGTCAGACCGGATATGTATATTGGGGATAGAGGGGTTGATGGTTTTCACCATCTTGCTTATGAAATACTTGATAATGCAGTGGATGAACATCTTGCAGGATATGCAAAAAATATAATTGTTACTTTGAATAAAAATGCGATTCTTGAGATAGAAGATGATGGAAGGGGTATTCCTGTTGATACTCATCCTGTGGAAAAGATTCCAGCAATAGAAGTTGTGTTGTCAAAACTTCATTCTGGTGGAAAGTTTGATAGAAGTGTCTATAAAGTTTCGGGTGGTTTGCATGGGGTTGGTCTTTCTGTTGTGAATGCTCTTTCGACTTTTCTTGAGGTTGAAGTTTTTAAGAATGGAAAGCATTATTTTATAAGATATGAAAAAGGTGAGAAAGTAAAAAGCCTCAAAGTGATTGGCGAATCTAATAAGACTGGAACTCTTGTGAGATTTCAACCTGACTTTTCTATCTTTCAGGTTAATAAATTCAGTTCTTCGGCTATTATTTCAAGACTCAGAGAAATTGCTTTTCTTAATCCCGGACTCAAAATAGAGTTTTATGACAAGACAGTCGAAAACTCTGAGACTGGCGAAGATTTTATCAAATATGTCTTTGACTATAAAAATGGAATAGAAGAATTCTTAACAAAAGAATTGAACAAAGATGTTGAGGTTTTATTTGAAAATCCTATAATGATCAACACAAATGAAGGTGATATAAATGTAAGTATAGCAATTCAATATAGAAACACAGGAGATGATCCAGAAATTTATAGTTATGTTAATTCTATACA
Source organism: Brevinematales bacterium (assembly GCA_037479045.1). Lineage (GTDB taxonomy): Bacteria > Spirochaetota > Brevinematia > Brevinematales > JAOACQ01 > JAOACQ01. The sequence continues at coordinate 4,067 of JBBFLL010000021.1, forward strand.
TACAAAGAATCATGGTATACACGTTGATGCTTTCTGGATGGCTTATGAAAAGATAATGCAAAAATTTGCAATGAGGCTTAATATTGATAGAAAGGCTGAAAAGATAGATAAAAAGAGTCTTTCTTTTGGTCTTACCTGTGTTCTCAGCACAAAGATTCCAAATGCAGAGTTTAAAGGTCAAACAAAGGATAAACTCACAGAACCAGTTAGTGTGAGAACTATTATTAAAGATTTACTTGAAAAGGAGTTTTCTCTTTATTTTGAGAAGAATATTGAGCTGGTAGAAAAAATAATCAAAAAAGCAATTTTGGAACTTAAGGCACTTGAAGAAGCAGAGAAAGCAAGAGAAGGGGTAAGAACTGGAATAACAAAAGGCAAGAAGGGTGTAGCTGCAATTGTAGCAGGAAAACTTGCTGATTGTACAACAAAAAAGAAAGAGTTAAGAGAGCTCTTCATTGTAGAGGGAGACTCTGCTGGTGGTTCAGCTAAGCAGGGTAGAAATAGAGAAACACAGGCGATACTTCCTTTAAGAGGTAAAATCCTCAATGTAGAAAAAAGGCTTGAAAAGAGTGCTTTAAACTCAATACTTTCAAATGAAGAAATAAAAACACTTATTGCAGTTATAGGGACAGGATTTACTACATCTTTTGATATTGAAAAGTTGAACTATCATAAGATAATCATTATGACAGATGCTGATGTTGATGGTTCACACATTAAGACTCTACTTCTTACTTTCTTTTACAGGTTTATGAGACCTCTTATTGAGAATGGCAATGTTTATGTTGCTATGCCGCCATTATATAGAATAACTTCAGGGAAACAAATTGAGTATGCTTACACTGATGAAGAAAAAGATAAAATAATAAAAGAAAAACTTAAAAACTCAAAATACGAAATTCAGCGTTACAAAGGTCTTGGTGAAATGAATCCAGAGCAACTCTGGGAGACAACGATGAATCCAGAGACAAGAAAGCTCATCAAGGTAAAGATTACTGACTTTGAAGAAGCTGAAAATATGATAAAGATTCTTATGGGAGATGATAACAATACTGGTGAAAGAAAGAAGTTTATTCTTTCAAATGTAAATTTTGTTACAAATATTGATGATATTGGTTAAAGTTTATGGAAAAAGGATTTTTTATAGTTTTTGAAGGGATAGAAGGCTCTGGTAAAACAACCCAATCTATTTTACTTTCAGAAAAATTAAAGAATAGAGATTATGATGTTATTCATACAAAGGAACCGGGTGGAACAGATTTTGGTGAAAAGATAAGAAATATTTTACTTCATGAGGATGAGGTAAGTGATATAACAGAGCTTCTTCTTTTTCTTGCTGATAGAAAGGAACATATAGAAAGGCTTATCAAGCCTTCTCTTGAAAAGAACAGAATCGTCATTTCAGATAGATATTTTTATTCTACTCTTGCATATCAGATAGGTGGAAGAAAACTTGATGAAGATATGGTTAATTATCTTAACAACATAATTGTAGATAATTTAATACCTGATATAGTTTTTTATATTGACATTGATGCAGAAGAATCAATTAAAAGGAAAAAGCATTCCCACCTTGATAGGATAGAAAGAGAAGAGATGTTTTTCCATATAAACATCAGGAATGAATATTTGAGAATAGCAGAAAAAAGCGAAAACTTTATTGTAGTTGATGGTAAAAAACCAATACAGGATGTCCACCATATAATTTGTGATTATTTGAGAGAAAATTACGGATTTGATATTTAAAAGGTCAAATATGAACCTGAATGATGAAAAAATAAGAAAATTAATTAAGAATTTTTCTTTTGACCCTTCTAACGTTTTTGAAGAATTAAAAAAAGAGCTAAGCGAATATATCTATTATTTCCCTAAAATGGCATATAAGAAAAATCTTGATGTTTGTGGTGATTTTTATCTTTATATAATTGAAAGACTTGATAAAATAATAGTAAATTTTAATCCAGAAAGTGGGGTTAAATTTAAGACGTGGTTTAACTATGTGCTTAAGAATAATTTTATAAACTTTATGAAATTTGTGTATAAAGATTTCAAAAATGAGCTCTCTATTGAGGATTATCACGACACTTTACCATTTGAAGTCTTTAATGAGGAAGAGGGAACTTTGAAGGATATTGAAATTACTTTTGAGAGTATTGAAGAAATTGACAGACTTATACTCAAGTTGTATTATATTCCAGAGTTTATTAATGAGAAAGATGTATTATCTCTTTCAGAAAACTTTGATTTAAGTGTTTCGCAGATTTTTGAACTTCAGAGAAAGCTGATAATTTTAAGACAGAATGAGGCAGAAAGGTTAAAATCTTTAGCATTAAAAATTAAAGAGATAAACTCTATTATCCTTGAGAAAAAATATCTCATTCACAAAGAGAAGTTATCTCAGAATGAGTTGAATGAAAATATTGCTTTTATAGCAAGACTTGAAGCCAGAAGGTTTAAGTTGATAAATAAAATAAGAGATGAAGAAAAAGACATTTTTGAAACCATCGCATTACTCTTTAATTCAAAAGAAAAGGCAAGATATAGACTTAAAATTGCCCGAGATAAGTTCAAATTTTACTATTTAAAAAGAAAGGCAGGTTAAGATGTTTGGTTGTGGAAAATTCAGTGAAGAGAGATTTCTACTTTTTATAGATGGAAAAAAGGATGCAGAAATTGAAAATCATTTGAAAGAATGCACAGAATGTCTCAAAGAATTTGTTGAATTAAATAGAATTAATGCAGAAACGGATGTTTATAAGCCAGAGAAAATAAAAAAATCTATTCTTTTGAAATCTGCTGGTGAAAAAATAACGTCATTTTTTACAAATTTTGAAAATAAGAGGCTTGTTAGTGCTGGGGTGATGGGTGGTGAAAATAAGAAAGACATTTTGATTATAGAATATTCAGAATTTTTGATAAAGATTTCAAAGAATGAAAAATGTTTTACAATTTCTATCTTAACGAAAGATAAAAAACCTTTTAATGTTGAGTTAAAAAAGGAAGGAGAAGAGATTCCATTTTTTATGAAAACAAATTCGAGAGATGAAATTAGCATTTCAGAGCTTAAAGGAGAAAAATATATTTTAATGATAGATGATGAAGAAATTTATTTAAATCTTGTTCAAGAGGAAGGTTATGAAAATTAGAGAAATGCTAAGAAAAGAAAGAACAATTTCGTTTGAGTTTTTTCCACCGAAAACAGATGAAGGGTATAAGGAATTATTTTTGCATATTCAAAATCTTGAAAAACTTTCTCCATCGTTTGTTTCTATAACTTATGGGGCAGGTGGAAGTACAAAAGATAAAACCAGAGATCTTGTTCTCAGAATTTCAAAAGAAAACAGAATAAATGTAATGGCACATCTTACCTGTATTTCTCATTCAAAAGAAGAAATTATTGAAATTCTTAAGGATTATAAAGAGAATGGGATTCAAAACATTCTTGCATTAAGAGGGGATTTTCCTAAGGAAGATAACTTACACACTGATAAAGGTTTGAAACATGCTACTGATTTAATCTCTCTGATAAAGGAAAATTTTGATGGCTTTTTTTCTATAGGTGGGGCTGTTTATCCAGAAATGCATCCAGAGACAAAAGACTGGGATGAAGAAATGAAATATTTAAAACTGAAAGAAGAAATGGGGATGGAGTTTGGTATTACACAGCTTTTTTTTGATAACAATAAGTTTTATGAATTTATTGATAGATGTGAAAAAAAGGGAGTTAATATTCCAATAATTCCTGGCATAATGCCAATTTCAAACTACAATCAGATTAAAAGATTTGTATCAATGTGCAATGCCACAATCCCTCAAAAATTGAATGAGGAGATTGAAAAATATCCTGACGAAGTAGAAAAAATAGGCCTTGAGTTTGCGATTCATCAGGTTGAAGATTTGATTAAAAATGGTGTTGATGGGATTCACTTTTATACTTTAAATAAGTCAAGGTCAACTATTTTAATCTATAATGAAATTAAAAATTTAATTTAATTTTCTCCAAGATATGCTGATTTGACTTTTTTATTCTCAAGCAGGTTTATTGAGTTATCAGTGAGAACTATATTTCCTGTCTCAACCACATAACCTCTGTGAGATAGGTTTAATGCTAATCTTGCATTTTGTTCGACAAGAATGATGCTTACTTTTTCAGTCTGATTTATTTGCTTTAGGATATTGAAAATTTCTTTCACTACCATTGGGGCAAGACCAAGACTTGGTTCATCAAGGAGAAGTAAAGTTGGATAACTCATAAGTGCTCTTGAAATTGCAAGCATTTGCTGTTCACCTCCTGATAGTAGACCAGCCTTTTGTTTTGCTCTATCTTTAAGAATAGGAAATAGTGAATAAACAAATTCAAGCCTTGTTTCTATTTTTTTTCTTTCTTTTACAATGAATGCTCCCATTTCTAAATTCTCTTTTACAGTTAGCTCACCGAAAATTTTTCTTCCTTCTGGAACTAAAGCTATGCCTGATTTTAAAAGCTCATCGGGGGGTGTTTTTTTTAATTTTGAGTGGATAGTTTTTCCGTCAAATATTATTTCTCCCTCTTTAATTGGGAGAAGGCCAATAATTGCTTTAAGTATGGTTGATTTACCTGCTCCATTAGCACCTATTAGTGTTATAATTTCTCCCTTGTTGAGTGTCAAACTTACATTTTTAACAGCAACAAGCTCTCCATATGAAACAGAAATATTTTTTAAAGAAAGTATTTCACTCATGTTCTTTCCCCAGATATGCTTCTATTACAAGCGGATTGTTTTGAATTTCTTCTGGAGTTCCAGAAGCTATAAGCCTTCCATAATTGAGTACGAAGATTTTTTCACAAAGGTTCATTACGAATTTCATATCATGTTCTATCAAAACTATTGTTATACCAAGCTCTTTTATTTTCTGTATTATGGATAACAATTCCATTGTTTCTGTGGGATTGAGTCCAGCTGCTGGTTCGTCAAGGAATAAAACCTCTGGTTCTGCACAGAGTGCCCTTGCAATTTCGACAAGTTTTTGTTTGCCATAAGGCATATTTTTTGGTAGTTCATGTTTATAATTTTCAAGCCCAAAGAATGAAAGCCATTTCATAGATGATTCGTAGATATCTTTTTCCTCTTTGTCGATGTTAAAAAGGCATAAAACGGAGTTTAAAAATCTATTTTTAGAAAACTGACAGCTTGATTTAAAATGTCTTCCTACCATAAGGTTTTCAATGACTGTCATTTCCTTAAAAAGTCTTAAGTTTTGAAAGGTTCTTGAAATTCCGAGTCTTGTTATTTGATATGCCTTAAGATTGGTTATATCTTTTCCCTTAAAAAATACAAAACCCTCATCTGCATTTTCGAGGCCAGTTATTAGGTTAAACAATGTAGTCTTTCCCGCTCCATTTGGGCCTATAAGGCCTGTTATAGTATTTTTTTCTACATTAAAGTCAACATCTGATACAGCAATGACACCACCAAACTCTTTTCTTATTCTGTCAGTATAAAGAAAACTCAAATTCCACCCTCCGGCTTTTCAAACTTTTTTTCTATTAAATATTCAAAGTTGATTCTTTTTCGTTTTAAAATTCCTTCTGGTCTATATATCATCATCAATATCAAAAGTAAACCAAAAATAATTTGATTTGTCTGAGGTGGAATTATGCTTGAGAATCCAAGTAGTCTTGGTAATTCTGAAGTTGTTACGATTAAAGCAGCACCTATAATTGATGAAAAATTATTTCCCATTCCGCCTAAAACAACCATACATAGAATCATTACTGACATAAGAAAATCAAAAGATTGAGGAGAGACAGACTGATGGTATATAGCCCAGAGACTTCCAGCGATTCCAGCAATAAAAGCACTTAAAGAAAATGCAGAAACTTTGTATAAAGTGGTATTTATGCCCATTGATGAAGCGGCTATTTCATCTTCTCTTATTGCTTCAAGAGCTCTACCAAACCTGCTTTTTATTAATCTTTCAAGAAAGAGATAAAAAATTAAAACAAATATCCAGATAAATATTGCATAAAATAATTTATTTGAGTTTGTAAAAACAAAAGAAGCTATCTTTAAAGGTGGAATATTATTTATTCCGAGTGGGCCTCTTGTGAGTTTATCCCAGTTTATGATTACATTTTTTACTATTTCACCAAAACCTAAGGTGGCAATAGCAAGGTAATCCCCTCTTAACTTAAGAGATGGTAGACCGATTAAAAGTCCAGCCATCAAACTGAATATAGCAGATAAAAGAAGTGCAAGGAAAAAACTTCCATTTGTATTGACAAGATATATTGCTGTGGTATAAACACCAATGGCAAAGAATCCAGCCTGACATATTGAAAGTAGACCTGTAAAACCAGTGATGAGATTTTGACTTAGAGCTAAAATAGAGTATATTCCAATATAGATAATAAGTAAAAATACAAAATTAGACATTATACCTTCTCCCTTATTTTTTTACCAAGAAGTCCTGATGGTTTGAAAATCAAAATCAAAATAAGTATTGAGAAAGAAATTGTATCCTTAAGCCCTTGTGAAATTCCAAGAATAGCAACTCCAAAAGTCTCAAGGATTCCAAGTAAAACTCCACCAAGCATTGCACCAGAGATATTACCAATGCCTCCAAAAACAGCCGCAATAAAAGCCTTAAGTCCAGCCATTGTTCCCATTGTAGGATAAACTTTAAACTCCATACCCATAAAAACACCAGCGACAGTAGCAAGCCCAGCTCCAATAGCAAATGTAAGACTTATTACGGAGTTAACCTTAATGCCCATTAAAGAAGCAGTATCGAGATCCTCACTTGCAGCCCTCATTGCCTTACCCCATTTTGTTTTGTCAATAAATAGCCTTAATATTATCATTAAAGTTATTGATACGATTATGACAACTATGTTGTGTGGACTAATCGAAACTCCGAATATAATAAAAGGATCGTTATTGTAAGGATAATCAAACTTTTTAGCCTTTGTTCCAAAAATCATTGCAGCAATATTGGATAAAATTATCGATACACCTATAGCCGAAAGAAGTGGAGCAAGCCTATTTGCCTTTCTTAGGGGTTTGTAGGCTAATTTTTCAGTCAGTATTCCAAGCAAAGCAGAAAATAATACGCCCGCTAACAAAGCTACAATGAATAGGAAAATATTATTTCCATATATAGAAATAAAATAATTCCATATTATAAGACTTATATAAGTTCCCATCATCAAGAACTCACCATGTGCAAAATTAATAAGTTTTAAAATTCCATAAACCATTGTATAACCGAGTGCTATAAGAGCATATATAAAACCTATAGTAATGCCATTAAACAGATGTTGCAATAGTTCTGTTATTGAAATATTGAATAACTGCATTTTCACCTCTTTTCGTAAGGTAAACCTAACCAACTTAAAGGTAATTCAATTACCTCAGTTAATCTTTTAATAGAGAGAGAAATATATTCATCTTCAAGTTCGCATCCTACAAAACCTCTATTTAATTTTAAAGCAGCAATTCCAGTAGTTGTACTTCCTGAGAAAGGATCAAAGATCAAATCTTTTTCTTTTGTACTTGCTAAAATGATCCTTTCAAGAAGTTTAATAGGTTTTTGTGTTGGGTGTTTGCCAAATTTTTTTTCTTCAGTTGTTGGAGATGGAATTGTCCATACTGTTTTCATTTGTTTGTTATTATTTTGTCTTCGCATTTCTTCATAGTTAAAATAATGTTTTGAGTAAATATTTTTAGCCGCCCATATTATTGTTTCTGTTGAATGGGTGAAATATCTACAGGAAAGATTGGGAGGAGGATTTGGTTTTTCCCATGTTATGTCATTTAAAATTTTCATACCAAGTTGTTGCATTGCAAAACCAACAGAATAAATAACATGATGGGTTCCAGAAACCCAGATTGTTCCATTTGGTTTTAATAATTTTTGACATCTTGAAAGCCACATTAAATTGAATTCATGGTTTTCTTTTATACCTTTTGATTTATCCCAATCTCCTTTGTCGACTTTTGTCATTTTTCCTGCATGACAGGTTATTCCTCCATTTGAGAGGAAGTAGGGTGGATCAGCAAAAATCATGTCAAAAATACCTTGCGGATATTTTTTAATTAAAATATCCATAAATTCTATACAATCTGCTTTGTATAAAAAAAAGTTTAAATCTTCGTCTTTAAAAGCACAATTTTCAGGAATAATATTATAAAAGTTCATTTTATCCTTCTACACTTAAATTATTTCAAAAATAGCTGTTCAAAAAGCCAGAGTTAAAGCTTTCTACAAAATATGGCTTTTTGAACAGCCTGAAGTTATTTTATTTCAATTAGTTTATCATCTTTGATGGTGAAAACTTTTAACTGTTTGTATTGTTTATTTTCTGCTATAAAAATACCTACATTTTTTATAGCATCTCCCTTTTCTTTCATAAATGTTACTACTCCACTTGCACCATCATAGTTTTCTGTTGCTGCGACATATTCTCTTATCTTATCTCTATCGAGTTTAAGATTTTTCTTTACTTCATCAGATGATTCGTTATAAACCTTTTCTATAGCAGCTATGAGTATTTTTGCAGAGTCATAAGCATTCATACTGAATGAGTCAGGCTTAACACCCCATTTTTTCTCATAGTTTTCTATGAAGGCCTTTTTGACCGGAGAATCAGCTTCTTCTGCAGAATTTGCAAAAATTACTCCATTGGCAAGATCTCCAATAAGATCAAAAATTTCTGGATTTGAGTATCCATCTCCAGCAAGAAATTTAACCTTAAGGCCTAATTGTTTTGATTGTTCAATTATCTGAGCCATCTCTGCTACATAATCTGGCATATAGAGCGCTTCTGGATTCGCATTCTTTATCTTTGTGAGCTGTGTCTTGAAATCTTTATCGTCCTGCAAGGCTGATTCAAAAGCCACAATCTTTCCGCCGAGTTTTTCAAATTCTGATTTGAAATCTTCTGCAAGTCCCTGACTGTAGTCGTTTTTAAGGTAGAGGATTGCTACCTTTCTTAGACCCATTTTTTCATAAGCATATCTTGCAAATACCTTTGCCTGAAGTTCATCTGATAATACATTTCTGAAAATATAATTTCCCATAGATGTTAAAGCCTTGTGAGTTGAAGAAGGAGTAATCATAACAACCTTTTCAGCCTGACATTTTGGTGCAATTGCAAGGGCACAACCAGAAAACACAGGTCCAACAATACCGAAGACTTTATCAACCCCTGCAAGTTTTTCTATAGCTGGTGTTGCTTTTTCTGGTTTACCTTCATCATCTTCGATTATTAACTGAATCTTTTTACCTCCAATGCCACCTTCAGCATTTTTTTCTTCAACTGCCATTTTGACAGCCTGAGACATAAGTTTACCATAGTTGGCAGCTCCACCTGTCATAGGTCCCATAAAGCCTATTTTTATAACCTCCTGTTTACTACAGGAGAATGCAAAAACTATTGCCATTAATATACTTAATCTTTTCATTTTTACCTCCTCAGAGGATAAAATTATACTTAAATTTAGCTTTTTGTCAATTTTTATTAATGAAACTTGATTTTTAACTTTAATTCTTATATAATTAGCCTCTTTGGCTTATTCTGGGGGTTAACAAATGGAGAGAGTTGATCTTGATAAGTATTTCTTGCAAAATACGTTTGCACTATCTTTAAGTGAGTTTTTATGGGGTATTGGGATTCCAGTTATCCTTGAGTCAAATTTTGTGACTGTGTTTTTGACTTATCTTGGTGCAACAAATTTTCAAATTGGGTTAAGTAGTTTTATTTTTTCATTTTCTATGGCTATAGTTCCATTTTTTTCTGCATATTTAACCTCAAATATGATCTATAAGAAAAAAGCTAATATTCTTACTCAATATATTCCTTCTGTAAGTGTGATTTTACTCGGGATTAATTTCTTGTTTTTCTATAAAGATAAATTAGGTTATGAGATTTTTTTGTTTTATTTTTTCTTATTTTCTGTTGGGCTTGCTTCAACGGGCCCTTTATGGCAAAACTATATCACAAAGATTTTTACTCCATCAAAAGCTCTTAAAGGTATTTCTATAATGATGTTTTTTCAAAATACGGGTAAAATAATCGGTGGGTTTTTGCTTGCCTTGGTTTTAATATATCTACCACTCAATGTTAAAAATTCTGGTCTTATTTTTCTTATTACTGGAATATTGTTTTTTCTTGGCTCAACATGCTTTGTTTTTACTAAAGAAAATCCAGATGATATTAAAAGTTTAAAAAGGGAGAATTTTTTAAAATATTATTTAACCTTTTTGAAAAAGTTTTTTCAGAATAAAAATCTCATCTTTTATGTTATTCAGGATATTGAGTTCATAATTGTCATTGTTGCAATTACTTTTTATTCAAGATATGCAATTGAGTGGGGAGGTATAAGTCCAGCTCAAGTTTCAGGGGCTTTTGTTATTATTGCTTTTGTTGGGGCTATAGTTGCAAATTTTTTGCTTGGTTTTATAGAAAAAGTCAATTTAAAATTGCGTTATTTTTTGATTAAATTAAGCTCTATAATTTCTCTTTTGTTTTTAATTTTTTCAACAAATCTCGTGGTATTTTATATTGTGAGTTTTTTTCTTGGTTTTTCAAGGGCAGGTAGAATTCATCTATATATTCCTGTGGTAAAGAAACTTACAGGATGTAATGATGCTTCTCCATATTATGCACTTTTACCTTTTATAATGCTTCCAGTATCTTCCTTTTTTCCAGTAATTGCTGGACTTTTTCTTGATAAATTTGGTTTTATGGGCGGAAATGCTTATAAATATCTTTTTATTTTTATGTTTTTGCTTGTATGTTTATCTATAATTCCCTTTATGAAGGTAGATTTTGATAGAAGTATTGACAATAATTCTCATATTTAATAAAATATAGAGGGGATAAGTATGAATTTTAAGAAATTGGTAGCAAAAAATAGAAGCTATAGAAGGTTTTATAACAATCATAAAATTTCAAAGAATACACTTCTCGAATTAATTGATCTTGCAAGGTTAACTCCATCAGCTAAAAATCTACAACCTTTAAAATATTTTATTTCCTGTGAGAAAGAATTAAATGAAAAGATATTTGAAACTCTAGCTTGGGCGGGATATTTGAAAGCTGGTGGTATAGAGATTGAACCTACCGAAAGACCTTCTGCATACATAGTTATACTTGGTGATAAAAGGATTACTGATAACTTTATGGTTGATGCTGGTATTGCAGCTCAAACAATTTTGCTTGGAGCTGTATCTATGGGGCTTGGTGGTTGTATAGTTGCAACAATAAAAAGGGAAAGATTGAAGGAGTTAATTCCAGAAAACGAGAATTATGATATATTGCTTGTCATAGCCTTAGGCAAACCAAAAGAAAAAGTAGTGATAGAATCAATAAAGGACAATGATGTGAAATACTGGAGAGAAGGTTTTACACATTACGTTCCCAAAAGAAGCCTTAAAGAAATAGTATTAAATTTTAATCCTTAATTCATTTCTTATCCTTTGATTTTAGCTCTCTTTCTGGGCAATAATTCAAGAAGAGATAATATTTTTTCGATAATTATTAATGTTTTGGGGAATGGAGTGAAAAAAAATTCATTTATAAAAAGAAATTTGAGTTTTCTTCTCTTAATCTTGCTTTTTGCTCTTGTTTTTATTTCTCAGTATATAATGTTTGAAGATTATTTTGATGAAAAAATATCAAAAATAACAAAAAAATATGATAAAACAGAAAAACTTGAGTTTGAAGAGAACAAAGGTTTTTTAAACCAGTTCAAATTTAATCAAATTGAAGAGGTTTATGAGAGTTTAACTGGCAAAATTCCAATACTTGAGTATCACATTATTGAAACACCAAATGTATATTCAAACTATATTCTTACAAAAAAGATAAAAAAGACAAAGGATAATGAAAGATTCTTTGTAAGTTCAGACGATTTCAGAAAGCATCTTGAAATTTTATACAAAAAGGGCTATAGAAATATATCTCTTGATGAATATCTTTCTATAATGAAAGGACAGACGAAAGATTTCAGAAGGCTTACACCAGGCTCAAAACTTTATGTCTTGACTTTCGATGACGCTACATTTGGTCAGTTTGATTTTTTGACGAATGATAAGGGCGAAATTTTTATAGATCCAGATTGTGCTGTAGGTATAATGATTGAATTTGCCAAACAACACCCTGAATTTAAACTGAATGCTGCTTTTTCTATAGATTTTGAAAATGTGCCATTTCATCAAAGGGAATATGTGACAAAAAAACTCAATTTATTACTTGATTATGGTTTTGAGATTCTTAATCATACATATAGCCATAAATCTCTTGCAAGGTTGTATAAGAAAAACCCAGAAAGAGTCAGTGAAGAAATTGGCAAAGCAATGGAGATGTTTGAATCTCACCTTGGTTATAGAGTAAGTCATATAAATAAGATATGCTATCCTAATGGAGATAATTCAGAAGAGCTTAAAGAATATCTTTTTAACGGTATAGTTTACAATGGTAAAGAATACAAATTTGTAGCTGCAATAGATGCTGAAGGACCACTTGCTTTAAATCCTAATGAAACAAATTTTGATCCTTATGCAATAAGGAGAATTGAAATAAACAATCACACCTTTTTAACTTATGTTATAAATGCCAAAGGGCTCTATACTCTTCCACCTCTTGTTTTGAGAACACCTGAAACAGAAAAGTTAGTTAAAATTCATACAAATTTTTCAATAGATTTGATTAAGATTCGTTAAGTATCTATTTTGATTCCATTTTTACCAGACTTTTTTACTTCATACATAAGATGGTCTGCTTTTTTTATTATTTCTTCTATTGAATAGTCTTTTTCAAATAAAGTGGCACCAAAAGAGGCTGTATATCTTATAATTTTATCGTTTATTTCTAAAAAATTGCTTTCTATAAGCATTTTAAATCTTTTACAAATATTTTCTAACATTTCTTTTCTATCTATAAACACTACTATTAAAAATTCTTCCCCGCCCCATCTACAGATTAAGTCTTGTTGTCTGAGAGAATTCTTTATAGTTTGAGTAAAGCTAATTAATATTTTATCTCCAACATCGTGTCCATATTCATCATTAATTTTTTTAAAGTTATCTAAGTCAGCAAATATAAAACCTGTTTTTTTATTTAACATTTCCATTTCTCTGAATCTGTTAAAGAATAACTTTTCAAAACCATTTCTATTGAGAGCCCCAGTAAGATTATCAAAAAAGGCTTCTTTTATAATATCATTTTCTATATTGCTATTTCTTATTATAATGGGATAGAAAAATTCCGCGGCCAGAATCTTATTTGTTTCTCTGTCAGTTAGTCTTATTCCTTGAACTTTTACCAGAATTCTGTATCCAGCTTTATGATGCAAAAAAACTTCTGCTTCTATTTTATCTTTCCCATTAATTACAAGTTGCATTGGGCAACCTTTAATGCAGAGTTCATTGCCATTGAAATCAATATGTCTCAAAATATTATCGCTACAGCTTTTTCCAACTACTTCGTTTTCTTTAAAGCCAGTAATATTTTCTGCTGATGAATTCCAGTAAATTATTTTTCGATTTTCATCAAGGATATAGATGCCTTCCCAGAGATTATCAAAAATCTTTTTTAAGTTGTTGAAAGAATCCATGTTAAATTCCTTATAAAAAATTCTTTACAAAAATTGATTAAATTAAAAGTTAAATTTATTATATTATATAAAATTTTGGATGTAAAGGTTTATATGGAAATTTATCATGATAAAGAAAATCATTCTTTTTATGCAATTGTTGAAGGTTTGAAATGTGTTGTAGACTATGATGTTTGTGGGGAAATTATTGAAATCTATCATACTTATGTTCCTGAAAGTCTGAGAGGAAGAGGTATTGCGGGAGAACTTACAGATGCAGTTTCAAAATATGCAATTGAAAACAATCTTAAAATTAAACCTATTTGTTCATATGCAGTTTCTTTTTATAGAAGAAACTTTGAAAAATATAAAAATATTCTTAGTGAAGGTAGCCTTGAAAATGATGGAGCCTGTAGAATAAAAAAAATTTAAAAGAGGAGGTTTTATGTTTCTGAAATGGATAATCAATATCTTTAAAGCTCTTAATTCAAATCAAAACCCAAAGGAAATAGCCGCGGGGGTTGCTTTTGGTTTTATGCTGGCTTTAATTCCTTCAAATAATCTTTTATGGGTTCTTTTGCTATGTATTGTTTTGCTTTTAAGGGTTAATTCTGGAATAATGTTTATTTTTATTGCTATATTAAAACCTTTTGCTTTTTTACTTGATCCATTCTTACATTCAATTGGATATGCTATACTTACTAATAAAGCATTGTTTGAATTTTTTACTAAATTGTATAATATTCCTTTTGTATTTCTAACAAAGTTTAATAACACTGTTGTCTTTGGTGGGCTTGTTTTTGGCATAATTTTGTGGATTCCTCTTTTCATTCTCTTTACTTTTCTTGTTAAGCAATACAGGGATAAGGTTATGACGGCAATTCAAAATAGTAAAATTTACAAAGGATTTATGAAATTGCCTATTGTTTCTTCAATAGTAAAATTATCTTCAAAGGCGAAAGAAACAGTTTCAATAATTAAATAATGGGGGATTAAAATGGCAAAAATAAAAGTTCCTTCTCTTTTTAAAAAACCTATTAAAGAAAAGAATTTTGAGAAAAAAATTTTAAAAAAGATTTATATCAAAGCTGATCTTGAATTTATAAAATCAATGTTTTCAAAGAATGAAAGTGGGTTATATGAAATAAAAAAAGATTTAACAAAAGAGGAAGCGGATAGGCTCAAAAAGATTGCAGACGCAATAAAGAAAAATAAAAGTATCATAGATCCAGTTAAACCGACACTTGTGGCAACAGTTATTGGAGCTATAGTTATTTTTAATGTGTTATTTAAAGACTGGCTGGCAAAGAGGGCTATAGAAAAGGGGCTTGAAGCTGTATTTAATGCAGAAGTTGAAGCAAAGGGTGTCAAACTTAGCTTTATAAAAGCAGGAATAAAAATAAAAAGCCTTACTGTAGCGAGTGATACAGAGCCTTTTAAGAATCTCTTTGAACTTGATAAAACAGAAATAAGTTTCTTAACACCAGAGCTTTTTAGGGGCAAGTTTGTAATAAAAAATATTGAATGTAGTGGTATAAGATGGAACACAGATAGAAAAACTGATGGTAGAATTATAAAACCAACAGCAGAAAAAAAGAAAGAGTCTGAAGTTAAAAAAGAAGAAAAGAAAGAAGAAAAAGCTAACTTTGATTTTTCAAAAATAGATACTTCAAAAATTGTGGACGAGCAACTAACAAACCTTAAAAGCATAACCTTTTATAGCAATTTGAATATAGAAATAGCTCAGTCAAAAGAAAAATGGGAAACAAACCTTGCTCAAAGCAAAAACGACATAGACGAAGCAACAAAGAAAGTTAACGAGATTAAGAGTATCAACGTAAACAATATCAAGACAATTCAAGAGGCTGAGGTAGCATTAAAGAAAATTAACGAAGCCTATCCAATTATAAATGATCTCAAGGGTAAAACAGAAAAACTTACAAAGGACTTTTCGAGTGATACTGCAAATATAGACAAAAAAACTAAAGAAGCAACTTCTATGATTGATAAAGACATAAGCTATCTCAAATCTTTCTTGAAGATTCCAGAAGGTGGAGCAAAAGGCATAGCTTCAGGTATTGCAACAAAATATCTATCTCAAAAGTTTGGAAAATTATACTATTATGCAATGAAGGGAATAAGTATATCTCAGAAAATGAAAAAAGACGATAAGAAAGAAAAGAAAACAGTGAAAAGAGAGATTAAAAGAAGTGGCTATAATGTAGAATTCCCGACAACTGTTTACCCAAAATTCCTTCTTGAGAGTATGGTTACCTCTGTAAATGCGGATGTTTCGTATTCTGGATGGCTTAGTAATGTTTCAAGCGATCAGGATCTCTGGGGTAAACCATCTACATTTTTCTTTGATAGAAATGAAAATGATAAATCTATAACAGTTAATGGTTTTGTTGATACAAGAACTAACGAAGAAAAGAGTATGGGACTTTCATTTGAGATGAACAACTATCCTTTCTCAGTAAATGAGGGACTTGAGATTGTTAAGGCAAAATCTGTAGCTGGTTTATACAGTTTGCAAAATAGCCTTGAAATAATGAAGGATAACTCTGTAGTTGGCAAACTTTTCTTAAAACTTGTAAATTTAACAGTAGAACTTGAAGAAAATGATATGATTTCAAAGGCTTTTCTTGAAGCAATAAAATCAACACCAGTAGTAAATATGGAGGTTGGTTATACTATTTCAAGTTCAATGGCTATGAATTTCGATGTGAAGAGCAATCTTGATGCAGTATTAGCTAAAGCACTCGGTAAAATAATAGATGGTTTTGTTAAAGATGCTGATAATGAATTAAGAAAAAAACTTATGGAAAAGCTTGAACCAGAACTTAAGAAAAACAAAGAATTAGCAAAGGTTTATGAATCTTTGAAAGGCAGATCTTTAGAAGACTTAAAGAGTGCTGATAAACTCAAAGAAGAACTTGATAAGAAAAAGAAAGAAATAGATAGCCAAATAGAAAAGATAAAGAAAGAAGCTGAAGACAAGGTAAAAAAAGAAGCAGAAGGTAAGATAAAAGAACAAACGAAGAATCTTCCTAAAATCCCTGGATTTTAATTTAAAGGGAAATAGATGAAACTTTTGTTAGATGACGAATGGAGTATAAAAAGGCTTTCTACAGGGGAAGTTTTTGAAAAAAACATCCCCTGTAGTATTTTATCTATTCTTAAAGAAAAAAACATATTAGATCCATATTATAGAAACAATGAAGAATTGACCTTGAAATATCTTGAAGAAGATTATGAATTTTCAAAAGAATTTAATATTTCAAAAAAAATCCTTGAGGAAGATAGAATAATACTTTCAACTCAAGTCGATACGATAGCCACAATTTATTTGAACAATCAAGAGATTTTGAAAACAAAAAATATGCACAGAGCTTACGAAATAGAAATAAAAAAATTTTTAATAGAAGGGAAAAATGAGATAAAAATCATTCTACATTCACCACTGAAGTATATAAAAGAAAGACACACGAGATTACCATTATTTGGTGTAAAAGAGGCTATAGCAGGTTATCCTCATTTGAGGAAGGCACACTATATGTTTGGCTGGGATTGGGGAGCACAACTTCCTGATATTGGCATATATAACACACCAGAAATAAAGTCTTTCTCTATAGCCAGAATAAAAGACTTAAATATTTTTCAGACACACTCAAAAAATAGAGTAAACTTAAGATTTCAGGTGTTTTTAGAAAATTTTTCAAAATCTGATTTAATATTGGAAATAAAGATTACTTCACCATCTGGTGCAGAATTTTTCTATCGAGAAGAAATGAAAAAGGATAATATAAAATTTGAGATAGATATAGATAATCCATTTCTCTGGTGGCCATATTTTTTGGGGAAACAAAATCTTTATGAAGTTGAAGTTATCATAAGAAATGAGAATAAGATAGTTGATATATTAAAGAAAAAAATAGGTTTAAGAAAGATAGAATTGGTAAGAGAGAAAGATAAAATTGGAGAAAGTTTTTATTTTCGAATAAATGGAAAAGATGTTTTTGTAAAGGGAGCAAATTATATTCCAGAAGATCATATAATCCCTCTTGTAAATAAAGAAAGAACAAAAAAACTTCTTTCAGATTGTATTAAGGCAAATTTTAATACGATAAGAATATGGGGTGGGGGATATTATCAGCAAGATTATTTTTATGAACTATGTGATGAGCTTGGCCTACTGATATGGCATGATTTTATGTTTGCCTGTAGTCAATATCCACCTGAAAGTGAGTTTATTGATGAAGTAAAAAAAGAAGTAGAATATAATTTAAAAAGACTCAAGTTTTACCCTTCAATAATGCTATGGTGTGGGAATAATGAGATTGAAGAAGCGTGGGTTTACTGGGGTATTCCTCAGAATAAGATTCTTAAAAAGACCTATCTTAAAATATTTGAAAAGATTATACCAGAAATATTAAAAAAATCTGATGATAGACCCTACTGGCCTTCTTCTCCTTCGACAAAAGGAAAATTTTATAAACCAAGAGAGGAAACTATAGGGGATAGCCACTATTGGGCTGTGTGGCATGGTCTGAAACCCTTTGAAGATTATAAATATCATAATTTCAGGTTTGTTTCTGAATTTGGATTTCAGTCTTTTCCGTCAATTAAGACAATAAATTCTTTTACTGAAGCAGAGGATAGAAATATTTTTTCTTATGTGATGGAAAAACATCAAAAGAATAGTGCTGCAAATGGTAAAATTATTTATTATCTTTCTGAGAATTATCTTTTCCCAAAGGATTTAAGGTCTCTTGTCTATCTATCGCAATTACTTCAAGCAGAAGCTATAAAATATGGAGTGAAACACTTCAGAATAAAGTCTGATATATGCAGGGGGGCTATTTACTGGCAACTTAATGATTGCTGGCCTGTTGCGTCATGGTCTTCGATAGACTATTATGGAAGATGGAAGGCTTTACATTATTATGCTAAAAAATTCTTTTCTCCAGTTATACTTGCTTCAGATGTAGATAATAAAAAAGTTGAAATTTATCTTGTAAGCGATCTATATGAAGAGAAAAGTTATAATTTCAGATTTAAACTTTCGACGTTTTATGGAAATATAATCTACAAAGATGAAAAAATCGTTAAAACATTGGGTTTTGGTTCTCAAAAAATTTTTGAATATAGTTTACCTTTTAATGTTAATCCAGCAGAGGTTTATATTGATTATGGGCTTTATTCTGATGAGAATGAAACTTACAGGGATTTTGATTTTTTTACTAAACCAAAGCATTTTATCTGGAGTCCACCAGTTTTAAAATTAAATTTTGATGAGGATAGCGAATTTTACCAAATATTGTTAACATCAGAAAACTATGCTAAAAATGTGGAAATTTATTTTGAAAATATCGATGTTGTTTTAAGCGATAATTTTTTTGATATTCCATCTGGTGAGACGAAAAATGTTAAAATTTTAAAAAAAGATTATCCTCATATAAGGCTTTCAGATTTAGAGAATCAGATAAAAATTTTCTCATTATATGACAGTTTTAAGTTGGGAGACGAAAGATGAAAAAGTTTCTTTTATTTTTTGTTTTGATAACAACTTTCTATGCTAAAGAAAGTAATGTGGAGATAGTTGTTGCAGGAGATATTTTTCCGAGTCCGAGCCTTATAAGTAGTGGTATAGAAAAGAATGGAAGAAATTATCTTCCATACTATGAATTTGTTTCAAATTATATTGCTAAGGCTGATCTTGCAATAGCATGGTTTGGTGGGCCTGTTGCTGGTAAAGGTGAGGAATTTGCAGGTTATCCAGTTTATAATAATCCCCCTGAGTTTATTAAAGCTGCTATTGAAGCTGGGTTTGATATTTTCTTTCATACAAATCATCTTCTCGATCGTGGCTTAAAAGGTTTGATAAGGACGATCGAATTTTTTAAAACAAATGGTTCGGTTTATTTAGGAACATATCTTACAGAAGAAGAAAGTAAAAAAATTTATTTTTTTGAAAAAAATGGGATAAAGATTGCTATCTTAAGCTATCTTTATGGTGCAAATGCCAATGTTAAAACAGAAAAGTGGATGATAAATTACATAGATCCAGTTAAAATCAGTAATGATATAGTTAAGGCAAAGAGTGAAAAAGCAGATTTTATAATAGTTGGGCTACATTGGGGAAATGAGTATGAAAGACAACCTTCAAAAGATCAAAAGAAACTGGCAAAGTATATTCTATCCTGTGGAGCTGATATGATTCTTGGTTCACATCCACATGTTATACAGCCAGCTGAGCTTATTGATGGAAAGTTTGTTATTTATTCTTTTGGTAATTTTTTATCTTCTCAGAGGAAAAGATATACTGATGCAGGACTTTTAGCAAGATTTGTTATCGAAAAAAAGGATGGAAAAACCTATTTGAAAAAAACTTCATATATTCCTACATGGGTAAAATGGCAGTTAATTAAGGGAAACAAGTATTTAATCAGAGTATTGCCAATTCCTGAATTTGATAGAAAATACAAAAACAAAGAAACAAAACTTCTTTCAAAAGTAGAATATGAAAAAATGATGCTTGCTTTTAAAGATACAACTAATCATTTGAATAATACAAATATACCTTTTTTATATGAAGGGGAAGAATGATTTACTTTAATTTTTCAAACTCTCTTGATAAGAATCTGGTAGCTTTATATGAGAAAATAAAAGAGAATAGAAAAAATTTTTTTGATGAGTTTAAAATTATAATTTCAAGTTTGAACTATAAAAAGTGTATTGAAGAATATTTTTTACTTCGAGAAAATGTTTGTTTCAATATTTCATTTGATTTTCTTGAGCCATTTTTGTCAAAAATTTTTCTTGAACTTCTTGGTTATGATGAAAAAGATGTAATAATTTTAACTCTTGAAAGAAATAAGATTATTTTAACTTCGCTTGTATTTTCTATTCTTAAAGATAAAAGTTTCAGAGAAAAACACAAAAGTGTCTTTGATGTTATTTTGTATAATGAGAAAAATACACTTTATGAAACAACTCTTCTCTGGAGATTAAGTGAAACAATTACAGATTTTTTGAGAGAGTATGAATATCATAGATATGAAGAGATAATTCTGAACTGGAAAAATGGTAAAAATGCATACGATAGTCCAGAGGAAGATTATATAGAGGCTTTTGAGAAAGATATATATAAGATAATTTTTATAGAAAAAAGATTTTTTAAAGATTTGAAGAAGAATTATTTTTCAATTACAGAATTATTTGAGAAAGTTATAAATCTTGAAAATCTCGATAGTAGTCTTTTAAAAGCAAAATACAGTAATATTTTTTTGTTTGGCTTTCCACAGTTTTCAAGATTACATCTTAAGATGATTGAATTTGTAGAAAAATATGTTGATATTTATCTATATTCACCAAACTATCTCTGGTTGGATTATAAAAATTTCCCCTATCCTCTTGTAGAAGAGAACAATGTAGAAAAATTTGTTTTTAAATCTGATTTTAACCATATAGACGAATTTTTATATCCTGTAATAGCTACAAACTATCTTTTGAAAGACAAAATAAGTGATAAAAATCTTAATTTTGAGTGGAAGGAAATAGAGAATAAAGATGTATTAAATACGTTAAAAAGATTGTTTATGACTAAAAAAAGACCAGAAGAAAAAAAGGAAGAAGACGATAGCCTTCAAATTTTTTCTGCCACATCAAAGGAGAATGAAGTTTTTGCTGTCTATAATAGTATACTTTACAATATGGAAGTTGATAAAGATTTGCTTTTTGACGATATTCTTGTTATTGTGCCTGATATAAAAAATTACAGGACAATATTGAATGACATTTTTGGTAAAAATCCGTATCATTCTCATCCTGAAATAAAGAAAAATGTCAAAATTCCTTTTCAGATTTATGAGAAGAACGTTTTCAAAGATAGTAATTTTAACAAGATAATCTCGGATTTTTTTGATTTGATTGAAAACAACTTTTCTAAATTTAATCTTTTGAAAATAATTGAAAATCCCTTATTAATGAAAAAATTCAATATCGAAGAAAATGAACTGGTAATTTTCAGAAAATGGATTGAAGAACTTGGAGCATTTGATGAAGATGACTATTTCTTGATTTCAAAAATGGAACACTCTTTAAAAAGACTCAAATTTGGAATGATTATGGAGAAAAAATCTCCTGTCGAAAACTTTGTCTATGAAAATATATTGCCTTACTACGATAGTTATAGTGATATTAAAAAAACGGATACTTTTATATCAATAACTGAAAGGCTATATGAATTATTTAAGAGTTCATCTGAAGAAAAAACACTTTCTCAATGGATTGATTTCATAAAAGATTTTATAAATGAATTTATCGATACAGAAGATTTTGTTGAAGAAAACCAGCTTAAGATTTTTTATATGAGAAACCTCAATCTTTTGCTTGAACTTGAAATGCTAATTCAGAATAAATTTAAATTTGAAGAAATAAAGTTTCATTTTCTGAATTTGATGTCTGACATAATTGACAAAAAAGGTTCTGGGCTATTTAATGGGGTTTGTGTTTCATCTTTTTTACCGATGAGAGCTATTCCTTTCAAGATAATATACATACTTGGAATGAACGAAGGTGATTTCCCTTCACCTGAGGATAAAAGTACTCTCAATTTGAGAAATATTAAAATCCTTTATAATGATATCTCAAAAAGAAGGCTTGATAATTTTCTATTTCTTGAGGCTATTTTTTCTGCTGAGAAAAAGGTTTATATTTCATATATAGGATATGATCCAGTGGAAGATTGTGAGTTATTTCCTTCAAGCACACTCTATAATCTTATAGAAATTTTAAATAAAGATATTTTGAAGAAAAATTATGAAATAAAAAAACTACCTAAAAGTCCAATAAGTGATAAACTTTTAAATAAAGTTGATCTATTTACAAACATCTATTTTACTCCATATAGAATATTATCTTATAAAAGGGGAAGCGAACTACCAGTTGAAAAAACCTTATCTGAAACGTTTAAGGATAAGGAAGTAAATATAAGAAGCCTTGCAGAATTCATTCAAAATCCTATTGAAGAGATGATAAAAAAGAAAACAGGTGTTTATGAACCAGATATAACAACTGAACTTATAACCACAAGAAAGATAGATTTACAAACATACCTTAAAGTTAAAATGCTTAATATGGCATTAAAATTATATTTTAAAGAAAAAAATAGTTTTAAAACCTCACTTGAAAAAGTTTATGATTATTTTTATTTTTCAGGTAAGACAACAGAAATAAGAGAGTTAAAAGATATTGAGATTAATAGTTTTAACTTTATAGAAGATATATTAAAGTCTTTGCCATTTGAGAAATATTTTGAAAGCATAGTAATAGGCAATGAATATGAGAACAAAAATAGAAAAATTTATCCGCCATTAGAAATAGAAGGAATTAATATTACTGGGAAACTTGAAAACATTTTCATAGTTGACAATAAGATAATGTGGCTGATTTTCAAAAATAAAAAATATAAAAGTAATGAAATAAAAACTGACAAAAATTACATTTTATTGAAACTGTTTCTTTCTTTTTTAAGTCTCATAGATAAAAGCATAAAGGGAGCTATATTAAAAATTATAAATCTGAAAGACAAGAAAGATGAAGATATTGATTTAAATCCTCTGGAAGAGGAAGATTTAAAAAAGATTGTTAATTATTATAAGGCTGATGAAAACTTTCATTTTCTTCCATTAGATGTTATTATAGATAATACTCTGGATAAACAATCTCTTTTAAAGAAAATTATTGAGAAAGAAAATGATGATTATTCATACTTAAGATTATCAACTCCTCTGGCTATTCAGAGGAAATATGATGATTTTATCCCTGATGATGATAATTTGAAAGAAAGTATAAAAATTTTATTAAAAATAGTGGAGTAACTATATGAAAAGAATATTTTTGCTTTTAATTTTTTTAGAGGGGAGTATTATGGCTAAAGATTTCTTTGTTAATCCGATACTTGCAGGTTTTTACCCTGATCCAAGTATATGTAAGGTTGGAGATGATTTTTATCTTATTACTTCAACTTTTGCATATTTTCCAGCTATACCTATCTTTCACTCAAAGGATCTTGTGAACTGGAAACTTATAGGTCATGCTATCGATAGAAAAGAACAACTTGATCTTACTGGCTTTGGTGTTTCAAGGGGTATTTTTGCTCCAGCAATCAGATACTACAACGGAACTTTTTATATTACCTGTACTGTTGTAGATGGAAAAGGGAATTTTGTTATAACCGCAAAAAATCCAGAAGGACCTTGGAGTAATCCTGTGTGGCTTCCTGAAGTGAATGGAATAGATCCTTCTCTGTTTTTTGATGATGATGGAAAAGCCTATCTCACTTACAATAGTGGTGCTCCGAATGATAGACCTTTATATGAAGGACATAGAACTATAAGAATTGTTGAATTTGACTACAAAAATTTAAGAACGGTAGGGACACCAAAAATAATTGTGAATGGTGGTGTAAATCTTTCACTAAAACCAATATGGATTGAAGGGCCTCATATTTATAAGGTAAATGGTCTTTATTATCTTACCTGTGCAGAAGGGGGAACAGCTGAAGACCATAGACAGGTTATTTTCAGAAGCAAAAATGTATACGGACCTTATGAAGCATATCCATTTCCGATTCTTACACAAAAACATTTGCCTCCTTCCAGAAAATTTCCAGTAACCTGCACAGGACATGCTGATTTTGTTCAACTTGATAATGGAGATTGGTGGACTGTTTTTCTTGGTTGTAGACCATATGAACCATTCTACGAAAATTATTATAATACAGGTAGAGAAACTTTTTTAGCTAAAATCAAATGGCAGGATGGTTGGCCTATAGTCCTTGAAGGCAGTGAAGAGGTAAAATATTTTGATGAATTGCCTTTGGGTAAAGAGATTAAATCAGATGATATACCTTATAGCGGAAACTTCAAATTAAGATTTGATTTTGCAAAAGGAGAGTTGCACAAGAGTTTTATATTTTTGAGAACACCTCGTGAGAAATGGTATGATTTAACTTCAGAAGGACTTGCAATCAATCTTCGTAAAGATAATTGTGCCCAATTTGGTAATCCAAGTTTTATAGGTAGGAGATTACAACATTCAAAAGGCTATGTTATGACAAAAATGTCATTTTTGTCAGAAGGAGAAAATGAAAAAGCTGGCTTACTCATATTTCAGGATGAAGAGCATTTTTATTTTTTCTCAAAATCAAAGAAAGGAACTAATGATGTCCTTGAACTATATGTATCTGATGGCAATAAGCACCCTTATTATATGAATCTATTGGAACAAAAAGAAGTGGAGAGCAAAAAGCCTTTAATTCTTAAGATTGAATTTCAGGGTAGATATTTTGCATTTTACTATGGTTATGATGAAAATAATTTAACCCTTTTCAAAGACAAAATTGATGCAACTTTCTTGAGTATAAGAAGAGCATGGGGATTTACCGGAAATATTCTTGCAATGTATGCTGTCACGCTTGGCAAAGATAGCAAAAGTAAAGCTTTATATCACTGGGTTGAATATGAAGGAAATGATGATTGTTATAAGGTGAAAAAGTGAATGTGGGCAGGGGTGGATTCGAACCACCGAAGGCAAACGCCAGCAGATTTACAGTCTGCCCCCTTTGGCCACTCGGGTACCTACCCAACTTATTGTGAGAAATATTTTAGCTTATATTTATATTTTTGTCAAATTTTACTCAATCACAATGGCGTTAACAGAATATGGCTCAAGATTTATTTTCAAGTTTTCTGAAAAATCATTTGTTAGCGATTTTAAAATTGGTCCTTTAAGCTCTCCAGTTAATGAATTCTGGATAACCTTTGAAAACTTGCTTTTTGTATTTAAAATATTTAAAGATAATTTCTTTGTTTTATCTTTGCTTTGATTTACTACTATAAGGTAAATTTTATTATCATCCTTACTTGAAATAACTTTTACCTTCTCGTCTGAAGAAATAGAAGCTATAGTTTTTGTTCCAAAATAGTTCGCATAAAAGTTAAATACCCAGTATGAAGGTCTTGGTTTGTAATTCCCCTGTTCAAAAAGTGAATGTCCACCATACTCATTAAAACAAAAATAATGTGAAAAATCAATCTCTCCTTCAGCAAGATAACCTACAACTTCAGCAAGCCACATAGCACCAACCATATCTCCAAGATGTCTTTTGTTTGGGGTGTTCCAGTGGATAGCATACTCTGTTAAAGCGAGTTTTATATCTCTTTTATAACCTTTTGGGTTCATCTTTGGATCTTTAAGCCAGCTTCTGTACCTTTTGATTTGTTCCTTAATGTCTGATGCAGTCGCAAGTGCCATTTCATCAGAAGCATCTCCACTTGTTGGATACCAGTGCCATGCAAGGACATCAACAAGATCTCCGCATTCTTTTATAAATACTCGTATCCAGTCGTCTTTTGGCTGACTGACCATAGGACCTGCTACTTTTATATCTTTATTGTAAGCCTTAAGTGCTGTTACCTGTTCTCTGAATACTTTTGCGTAATATTCTGCGGTCCATTCCGGTGCATGTGCTCTGTGATATAAATCTGGCTCATTACCAATACTCCAGACATCAACTTTTACTCCAACTTTCTCAGCATTTTTAACAGCCTGTAAGGCTCCTTCAACTGTTCCTCCAAAAACTCTTGTTTGGACAAAGGTAAAAGGTATGTTTTCAAGCATGGCTAATTGTAAAGAAAGGAAATTAAAATCCATTTCCCTTGTCATATCATGAGTATCGCCAATATTACCAGCAGGGTAAGTGATGGTTGGAATTTTTAACGAATTTGCTTTGTCTACCACCTTAGCTACCTGCATTGAATTGTTAAGATTCATTCCTCTTATGGAATAAGGTTTTACAACGGCAGTTATATATTCTGAATCAGCATAGATAGAAACTTCATCAGAATCGGTAGTCATTGTAAAAGCCGGAAAGGCAGGTTTTTTGACATCAGAAGATGCTTTACTTTCTTTACCACATGAGTTTAATGTTACCGTTAACACAAAAATGAAACTTAAAACTTTTAACACTTTCATAACCACTCCTCCTTCAAACTCACTATAGTGCATAAATTATAACTTATAATTTAAATAAAGTCAAAGTGAAATTTATTGTTTAATAAAAAAAGGGCGGTTTTTAACCGCCCTTCTTCGTGGCTGAAGTTCTTAATAGGGGGAGAGAGATTAGGTTATGGTATTATTTTCTCATAGTTTCAGATTAATGTCGTCTGATTGGATAGGATTGGACTTAATTTTTTAAATTCCTTCTTTAAGAGTCTAATCCTATCGGATTGGACGACATATGAAAAAAACGAAATATAATTGGATTAGCATAAAAAATTTTTTATTTGAAAATTTTTAATAAAGAGAATCAAAAACCTAATTTTATAGAAGGAGGAAAACTATGAAAGTATTTAGGTTGTTTCTTATTGTTGCTCTCGGTGTTTCAATTTTCTTTGGTATCGGTTATTCAGCCAAGAAAAGGGATCCTCTGGCTGACAAAAAGCTAACAATAGCCTGGATACCAAAGGCTTTAAACAATCCGGTTTTTGAAATCGGTAGAGATGGAGCTTTCAAAAAAGCAGAGGAAATTAATGCAAAAGGCGGACCTATCAAAGTTGAAATTCTATATGTAGGTCCTGTAGCATCTGATGCAGCAGAACAGAGTAGGGTTGTGGAAGATGTTATTGCAAAAGGTGTTGATGCTATTGCTATTTCTTGTAATGATCCGACAGCTCTTATTGCTCCTTTAAAGAAAGCAATTGATGCTGGAATTGAAGTTATGACATGGGATTCTGATTCTCCAAAAAGTGGTAGATTTACCTATCTTGGAGTTGATAATTATCAGGGTGGAAAAGCAGCAGCCGAAATTCTTATCAAAACAATGGGTAAAAAAGGAAAAGTTGCTATTCTTACTGGTGTTCCCGGTGCTTTTAATCTTGAGGAAAGAATAAGAGGTTTTAAAGATGGAATAAAAGGAACACAAATTCAGATTGTAAAGACTGTTGCATGTAATGATGACATAAATACAGGAGTTCAGGTTGTTGAAGAAACTATGCAGGCAATTCCTGATCTTGATGGTTGGTTCTTTGTTGGTTTGTGGCCTTTATTTGCAAACAAAGGCTCAATGCCACTTTGGGAGAAAGCCACAAAATCAGGCAAGAATAAAACTGTATGTTTTGATACCCTGCCAGTTCAATTACAATTTATGAAAGATGGACATCTTGTAGGGCTTGTTGGTCAAAAATATTGGGGATGGGGATATGACACTGTTCAGATGATTTATGATAAGATAGTAAACAATAAAAAATTTGATAGCTGGACAGATTCTGGAATGGATATAGTAACTCCAAAGAATGTTGATGTTATGATAGAAATGTGGGAAAAGAAAGATTTTACAAAGAAATTGCCACCAGCTTTCTAAAACCATAACTAAAGCTATCATATAGATGTTTAGCTCAGGTTGCCCTGATAATTCAGGGCAACCTGAAAAATTTATATGAGGAGTAAAATGTGAATACAAAAAATAATGAATTATTAAGAGTAGAAAATATTTCAAAAGAGTTTCCCGGTGTAAGAGCTTTAAGCAATGTAAATTTTAGTGTCAATAAAGGTGAAATTGTAGCTTTAGTAGGAGAAAACGGTGCGGGTAAATCAACTTTGATGAAAATACTTTGTGGAGCATACAAAAAAGATTGTGGGAAAATTTATTTGAATGGAGAAGAGATTGAGATTGAAGATACATTTCATGCTCAAAAACTTGGAATAGCTATAATCTATCAAGAATTCAACCTTACAAGAAACCAGACGGTGGCGGCAAATATATTTATGACAAGAGAACCAAGAGTTAAGGGTATAGGTAAAATATTTGGTCTTGTTGACAAAAAGAAAATGGAAAAAGAAGCAGAAAAAATTTTAAATAGATTAAAAACAAAAATTTCTCCAAATTCAAAAATAGCAGAGTTATCTGTTTCACAGAACCAGATGGTGGAGATAGCCAAAGCTCTTGCTGTTGAATCAAAAATAATAATAATGGATGAACCAACGGCTGCAATTGGAGAAAAAGAAGTAGAAATACTTTTTGATACAATAAATTCACTGAAAAAACAAGGGATAGGTATAATCTTTATTTCGCATAGACTTGAAGAGGTTTTTAAGATCAGTGATAGGATAGTTGTAATGAGAGATGGGCAGGTAATAGGTGAACTGAATACAAAAGAAGCAACAGTTGAACAGGTAGTCCAGATGATGGTAGGAAGAAATTTGAAAGATTTTATGCATAAAATACCAGCTCAAATAACGACTCCTGTTCTTGAGGTAAAAAACTTGAGTCGAAAAGGCAAGGTAGAGAATGTAAACTTTACTTTAAGACATGGAGAGATTCTTGGTTTTTCTGGACTTGTTGGTGCAGGTAGAACAGAGATGGCAAGATTACTTTTTGGTATTGATAAAAAAGATAGTGGAGATATATTTATAGATGGGCAAAAGGTAAATATAAATTCACCTGAAAGTGCTGTTAAAGCTGGAGTTTGCCTTGTTCCAGAAGATAGAGCTATTCAGGGGCTTGTTCTGAAGCTATCAGTTTTAGAAAATATCATTATGTCTACTCTCAGAAATTATTCAAATCCAATAGGGATAATGAATTCAAAAAAGATAGAACTAGTAGTTCACAAGTACGTAAAAGCCTTAACGATAAGGACACCACACTTGAAACAGAAAGTAATGTATTTATCTGGCGGAAATCAACAAAAAATAGTGTTGTCAAAATGGCTTGCTTCTCGTCCGAAAGTTCTTATTCTTGATGAACCCACAAGAGGTATAGATGTTGGAGCAAAAGCAGAAATATATAATCTTATATGTGAACTGGCAAATTTAGGTATGGGAATAATCATGATATCCTCAGAACTACCAGAAATCTTGGGTATATGTGATAGAATAGTTGTTATGCATGAAGGAAAACTTGTGAAAACACTCGAGAGAGCAGAAGCAACACAAGAAATAATTATGACCTATGCAAGTGGTCAGAATATAAACTTTGGAGGAGGAATATAAAATGAATACAAATAGAAAACTTTCTATTAATCAGAGAATAAGGATAATGCTTTCAAATTTTATAAGAAGTCAAATATTTGGAATACTTTTGATTCTATTTACTATGGTTTTTGCATTAAGTATATTTACAAAAACATTTTTAACAAGCACAAATATTTTTAATATTCTAAGAGCCTTTTCATGGATAGCAATAAGTGCATTTGGTCAGTGTCTTGTAATTATTACAGGAGGGATAGACCTTTCTGTGGGTTCTGTTATGGCTTTTTCAGGTCTTATATCTGCAATTTTGATGAAAGCAGGTGTCTATATGCCTCTTGCAGTTTTATTAGGGCTTACAGCTGGGACGCTTGTTGGTTTTTTAAATGGAATAATGATTACGAAGGGTAAATTACCACCATTTATAGCAACTTTAGGTTCTTTGCTTATGTTCAGAGGGCTTTGCTATGGAATAAGTGGTGGTTGGCCAGTAAGAGATTTCCCAGAAAGTTTTAGCTTTTTTGGGCAATACGATATACCTTTCCTTGGAATTCCAATGCCTTTAATATTTGTAATTCTTTTTACTATCATAGTTGGTATTTTTCTATCAAAAACAATATGGGGATATAGAATATATGCGGTTGGTGGAAATGAAACAGCCGCAAGTCTATCGGGTATAAATACAGGAAAGGTTAAGATAATGGTATATACACTCTCAGCTTTTTTAGCCTCTGTTGGGGGAATAATAATGACATCAAGACTGGGTGTAGCAGCTCCGACCGCAGCCAATGGATATGAGCTTGATGTAATTGCAGCAACAGTAGTAGGTGGGACAAGTCTGACTGGTGGTGAAGGAAATATTATTGGAGTGCTTGTTGGAGCTTTAATTATGCAGGTTTTGAGAACAGGTCTTGTGCTTGTCGGTGTATCTGCTTACTGGCTTCAGGCAATTCAAGGGCTTGTGATTGTAGTGGCAATAATGCTTGATCAGTTGAGAAAACAAAGAAAATAAATTCAAATTGCCTTATCTGTGGGAGTGGGCGGAGGTGCGTTATGCTTAAAATTGAGAAGGAATTGCAAAGAGTTTTTTCTCATCGTCAGGTTGGTTCTATAACGAGATGCCTTGAGCCAATAATTTTACCTTCATCAGTGGAGTGGATTGAAGAAGAATTTCTGGAAGATGAAGATATAGACGCCCTTCCCATAGAAAATAATGGAGTAATTGTAGGAATTCTTGAGAAAGAGACTTTTTTCAGAAGTTTGAGAAAATTTGGTAAAGAAATAAAGCTGAAAGATATTAAAGATTTTTTACTCACTGAAGTACCAGAAATTAATGCAGAAGATATTATTGATAATATATTTGAAAAAATAATGAGCAAGGAAAAACATAAAATTTCTCCTTATTTTGTTGTTTATTATAGAAGTAGTTATATGGGGTTTGTATCACTTTTACAAATAATAAAGCAAATGAACTCTTTACTTATAATGGATATGGAAAAGGCAAGAGAAGTTCAAACTCACTTGTTAGAAAAGTCAATTTTAGAAAATCAGTTGCTTGAGTTCAGGGTATATAATAAAATGGCTGCGCGAGTAGGAGGAGACTTTTATATAAATCATATATATAAAAGGAAGAATTTTCAAATAATTGGTTGTTTTGATGTTTCAGGTAAGGGTTTTTCTGCATCAATGGGGACCATAGTTATAGGTTCTTTTATAACGGCTTTAAGTATCAATGAAATAGAAGATACTAATCCTTTATCATTTTCACAGAAACTTGATGAATATGTTAAAGAATTGATTCCAGAAGGTTCTTTTATAGCGGGGGCATTGGCTTTTGTGGATTATGATAAAGGAAGATGTTTTGTTCAAAATTTTGGTTTACCTCCAGTTTATATTTTTGATAGTTGTGGAAATAAAAAGATTCTTAAAATTCTTAAATCAAGTCTTCCTCCTTTTGGTCTTGGAAACCTATCAAACATTAAGGCTATGTTTGTTGAATTTGAGATAAAGAAAAATTTAAGAATAATAATGTTAACTGATGGTTTGCCAGAATTAAAAGATCCCTATGGGACACAATTTGGAGATGATGCTGTTCAGCAAATGATTTTGAAAAACTCAAATCTTAAACAAATGGAATTTATAAAAGTTGTCTCAGAAACGATTGAAAAACACAGAAAATACACTTCGTTTTCAGATGATATTACTCTTATTGATATAAGGTTTAATTAGAGTTTTTTTCTTTGAATTCTGAGGGGGTTTTACCAGTGTATTTCTTGAATACATAATTGAAAGTTGATTTTGAATTAAACCCTGCTTCAAAAGCAATATCAAGTATATTAATATCATTCTTACTATTAATTAATAACCTTTTAGCTTCTTCAATTCTGTAATGATTTATTAAATCATGAAAACTTGTTTTAGCGTATTCATTGATGATATAAGATAAATGATTTCTTGGTATACCGACTATGTTTGCCAGTTCAGGTAAGGAAAGATCCATTTTCTTATATAATTTTTTGTTTTCGAGAACTTCTATTAACTTGTTGTAATATTTTTGAGCGATGTAATCGGGAAGTCTTGATTTTTTATACTTTGGGCATAAAATTTTTTTTGTTTCTTGTTTATTATTACAATGTTCAAGAATGCCTTTTATAGTATTTGATAGCTGAATATTTAACAATTCAAATATTTCCATATCTTTATTTTCAAATTCATAGATAACATATCCAATTAGTTCATTGTAAAAACTCAGTATTGCTATTACGAAGGGATGATCATTGGATAAATTTTTTAAACCACCGGGTAAAATATCTTTTGTTAAAAAAAATGTTGAATCTTCATAAAACATAATATTGCTCTTATTTTCGTAAGAAATAATAAGTTTTGAATACTTAGCATCTTTATTATCAAATAGAAAAATGTAGATACTTTTAATTCCCATTTCTGGAAAGTTTTTGTATATTATATCTGAAAGTGTTTTAAAATCGAAACAAGAAGTCAAAGATTGGGTAAGCATAAAAAAATCAAATTCCATTGCTCTTGTTTCGAGTATTGGATAACCCATCTTTCTTTCTTTAATTTCGTCAATTATAAACTTTGCTTTCTTTTTAAGCTCATTAATGAAAGTTTGTCTTTTTGGCGAATTTATGTTATTTATACTATTGAACATATGTATTATAATAAAGTTCCAGAAGTATGCGTCTTCCCTGTTGTTAATAGAACCTGATAAAATTTCGGAAAGAGTAGAAAGAAAATTTTCTTCCTTTATTTCATTGATGTCGTTTATAATAGATTCTACAAGATCCTGTGACCATTCAAGAAGTAATTTATTGTCAATTATGTTTGCAAATTGTTCGTAAAGTAAATCACTCAGATCCTGAATTAAAGCATCCTTTAATCCATCAAAATTTTCTATTTTTTTGTTGCCTTTTATTATTTTCCTTAATTTATTTTCATTGGTTGTTATACACTTACACCCACAACTTTCTCTTACAACAATTTTGGTTGGTAATATTACTTTCTGGTTTACATTATGTCCACACATCATTTCAAAAAGAGTCCTGATAGATTTATATCCTATATCAAAAAGTGGCTGATGAACGGTTGTCAGAGGTTTCAAAAAATTTATTGCATCTTTTATGTCATCAAACCCAACTACAGCTTTATCTTCAGGAACTCTTATTCCCCTGAAAGCAAGTTCCTGAATGATTTGCATTGCTACAATATCATTTGGGGCAACAATAGCTTCAAAATCAAGATTTCTTTCGTCAAGAATTATTGAAACTGCTTTTTTTCCACTTTCTCGCAGAAACATACCAGGAACAACATAATTTTCATTGAATGGAATTTCATATTTTTCTAATATTTCTTTATATGCAAGAAATCTTTCATTTGCTTCAAAATTGTTTTCTGGCCCTTTTACGAATACAATTTTTCTATAATTATGATTTTCTATAAGGTGTGTAAGAAGTTCTTTCATACCCTGTCTGTTATCAACAAGCACACTACTACCTTGCTTTATTTCTTTGCCTATACTCACTATAAATTTATCTTTAAACTTATTACAGAAATTTTCAAATTCTATGTCATTTATATGATAACTACATAAACTTGAAGACATCATAATTATTCCATCTATATGATGAGAATTTGCAAATTCATATATATAATTTTTTCTTGTTCCAGCGTAGACTGGTGCATCTATTGCTCCACCATCAAAATAAAATAACCTTATTCCATTATTAATTGCAAATTGTTGTATACCTGAAAGAATACTTACTTCATAAGTATCGTAAAAACTATCTAAGAAAACTCCAACAGTAAAAT
The DNA here is from genome assembly GCA_037479045.1 of Brevinematales bacterium. Classification (GTDB taxonomy): domain Bacteria; phylum Spirochaetota; class Brevinematia; order Brevinematales; family JAOACQ01; genus JAOACQ01. Next base: position 38,005 of record JBBFLL010000021.1, read on the forward strand.
AACTATTTCTATTCTTTAAGGTTAACATTCTTATTTTGTATTGCGAGGGAGTTATTCCAGTATATGTTTTAAAAACCTTACTGAAATCTGCTTTTGAAGCAAAACCGAATTCAGAATATAAAGAAAGAAAATCAAAAATTATAACTTTTAATTGTATGTATTAATTTGCAGTTTCCTCTTTTTGCTTCAATATCTTTTGGTATGCAAAAGTACCCCTCAATGCAAACACAAGTGTTATTACATAGAAAGTTGCTA
>JBBFLL010000022.1:0-35111 GCA_037479045.1 Brevinematales bacterium
AAACTACAGGGCTTTTTTATTATTTTTTTCTATTCTTTTGTTCTCTCTTGAATTTTTCAATGTTATGTTTTTCCATATTTATAAGAGTTTTTATAGCTGAATCACTGAATACAATTTGATATTTCTGAGAAAGCTCTTCTTCCCATTTTCTTTTTTCTGTTTGAAGATTCTGGTAAGCTAGTTCGTTGATAATTGATTCTTTAGCATCTTTAAATGGGATAATTGTCTTTTTATTATTTTCATTTTTAGTGAATCTTTCTTTGTTTTTGTTATAAAAATCAAGAGCATCTTTTTCAGAAACCTGATTTTTGCTGTTTTCAAAGAGTTCATTTTCATAAGTTTGAACAATAAGATTCTTTTTGTATTTTTCAATATTGTCTTTTACATCTTTTTTGAATTTTGCTGATTTATCATAGTTCTTATTTTTTGCAATATCTCTGAAGAAAAGGAAGTTTTTAAGATTGTTCATCTGGGTGATGAAACTATCATAGTTTAAAGATTCAATAAAGTTTGGTACATAAAATGAAATAATTTCTTTTGCATCTGACCAGCTATATGGTTTTCCATACACTTCAACGATTTTTGCATTGTCAGGAATGTCTTTCGGATCATAAGAGTTGCCATCAAGAATTATCTTTTTGTTCGCATCATCTGTAGTAAATAAATCTTTTACTTTTTCTTGTTTGTAGCTATCCATAAATTTGTAAGAAATTGTTCTTTCTATTCTTGAATAAGTATTTTTATCAACTTTTGATTTAATTTGCGAAAGAGATTTTTTAGTAGCAGGTTCCTTTACGTAAATAATATGAAAACCATATGGAGTTTTAACTGGCTTATCAACAAGCCCTTTTTTCTTTGAAGTAAAAACAGCATCTTCAAATTCTTTTACCATTGTTCCTTCTGTGAAATAGCCTAAATCTCCTCCATTATTTTTGCTACCCGGATCCTCTGAAAGGTCTTTTGCAGCCTGAGCAAATTCTTTATCGAGATTTTTTGCCTGTTTAAGGCTATCAAGTAAATTATTAGCCTTTTTTTCAATTTCATTTAAGTCTTTTTGGTAATCTGCCTCAGATTTTTCAATTTGTTTGCCGTCTATATTTGTGTATTTTGAGACAAGAAATAAAATATGAGAAGCCCTTGCAACATTTTGAGAGCCTTTCTTGCTGAGCTCATTCATCATTTCCTGACCTTTTCTTATAAGTGTGCCATCATAAATGTTTCTTTCCATTTTTTGAAAGTTTGAGATAAACTTTGGTGTGTTGGTTACCCCTTTTTCGACTAAATCAAAATATTGTAATTCTGGAATTACAAATTTTGATTTTATAATATCTTTATACCATCCCACATCATTTGAGATAATTGAATTATCATATAAGGCATAGTTCAAAAAATCCTGTTTTACATCTTTAATTTTTACTGTTCCTTTCATTTTTCCACTGCCATATGATGCAATAACTTTTTCATCAATTATTGAGCATGAAAAAGTTGCAAAAACCAAGATGGCAAAAATAATTTTCTTCATATACTATCCTCCAACAAATAGTTACTAAAAATGATAAAATAAATAAATGAAATAATCAAATTTTTATTTACTTATTGTTTTTAAAATATGAAAAAAATGAATTTTAATTCTTTTTTAATTTTAAATTAAAAATTTGACTTTTAATTAAAATAGATTTAAAATAACTTTGAAGATGAGAAAATGAATTGTAATTTTGTAATTATAGCAATTAAAGAATGGATACTTAAAAATTATGGACTTGAAAGCTGGAAAGAAATAGAAGATTTGCTTGGGCTTGATAGCTCAAAGTATAGAGAATGGGATGAAAGTTCTTATAGGGCTTTGAGAAGACAACTTTTATCTCAGATCAATGTAAGTGATGATTTTTTTAATTCTGAATTTACAAATTTCTGGCTTACAGAGTTTATTCCCAAACTTATCAATACAATCACTCATAAATGTTCAAATACAAAAAATCTACTTTTAAGTATTATAACTATCAACAATGAAATATGTAAAATAGTAAGAAATAGCCTTCTCAATCAGATTGATTATTCAGTCAATAGTGATGATTCAATTACAGTTTATTATACAACGGAAAAGGCTCTCGTTGATATAGTTGGAATACTTCGTGGGGCTAAGATATACTTACAGGATGATTATGAGATAAGAAAACTTGGACCACAGAGTGCAAGGATAACTTTCTTTTCAACTTATTATAAATAACTATCTGGAGATGATGGGACTTGAACCCACGACCCCTACAATGCCATTGTAGTGCTCTCCCAACTGAGCTACATCCCCATTTTTATTAAATTATAAAATATTTTTTTGAAGAAGGCAAGAATTTGGTTTGATTTTTGACAACTTATACTACAAAAGTTATAATTAAGCTATAAAATACCTATAGACGGTATATGTAAAAGGAGTTTAGTATGAATTCATGTAGAAAATCACATCATTCAGAGAATGTTAAGAAGCATTTGATAAGTAGACTTAATAGAATTGAAGGTCAAATAAGGGGAATAAAAAGAATGATAGAGGAAGATCAGTATTGTGATGATATTCTTAATCAGATTACGGCTATACGAAATGCATTGTCTGGTGTTCAGGAAGAATTGCTTTCGGAACATATAAAAAGCTGTGTTTTTGAGCAAATAAAAGATGGAGAGAAAGAAGTAATTGAGGAATTGACATATACGATTAGAAAAATGTTAAAATAATTTATTTTTTATGAGAGGGAAATATGTATCTTGCCACAAAAGAAGATATTTATTTTATTGATGAAGAATGCGAAAAGAAATATAACATTCCTACTTTAGAATTGATGGAGAATGCAGGCAAAAATTCTTTTGTATGGATAAAAGAGAATCTCGATTTGAAAAAAAATTTTCTTGTTTTCTGTGGACATGGAAATAATGGAGGAGATGGAGCTGTTCTGGCAAGATATTTGATTCAGAATGGAGTAAATACAAAGGTTGTTTTTGTTGGAGATGTAATCGAAAAAACAAAAGGAGTAGCAAAAGAAAATTTTTTAAGATTAAAAGAATTCTATAAATGGGATTTTTCTATAAAAGGTTTGTTAGAAATCAAAGACATAATTGAAAATTCAGATTATATTATAGATGCAATTTTTGGTGTTGGTTTAAAAGGTGAGTTATATCAGCCTATTATTGATTTAATTGAACAAATTAATTCGTCTGGTAAGGTAATAATTTCTCTTGACATACCTTCTGGTGTTTTAGCCAATGGCGGTAATTTTAAAATCGCAGTTAAGGCAAATTATACACTTACTTTTGGTTTACCAAAATTTGGTATGATTGATTATCCGGGTGCAGATTTTTGTGGAAAAATTGAAACTATTGATATAGGTATTCCTCAAAACATAATAGAAGAAAGAAAACCCATAATCTTTTTAACGGATAATTATGTCAGTAGCTTACTTCAAAAAAGAAAAAGAGATAGTCATAAGGGAAAGTTTGGACATTTACTCATAGTAGGTGGATATGGAGGAAATTTTAAAAAAGGAATTAAAGCGATGGGGGGGAGTGTTATTCTTTCCGGGCTTTCTGCCTTAAGGAGTGGTGTTGGATTACTTACAATAGCGACACATATTGATAATTTAACGTCAATTCAAGCAAGTATTCCGGAGGCTATGACTTTTGGCTGGAAAGAAAGTAATAGTTCATTACGTTCAATCAGAAGGCTTATTGAAAATAATTTTATAAAAACGGTTCTTGTGGGTAATGGTTTTTTTACAGGTAAATTTCAAGAAAAGTTAATAGAGATGATTTTAACTCATCCAGTAGTAGATAAGATTGTTATAGATGCCGATGGTATAAATAACATTTCTCAAAATGAAAGATTAATGAAAATTTTGAAATCGTCTGGTAAAAACATAATTCTTACTCCACACATTGGAGAAGCAAGTAGAATGTTAGATCTCCATCCAGAAATTGTAAAATTCAATAAACTTGATATGGCAAAAAAGTTAAATCAGCTAACAAATTCTGTAATTTTGCTTAAAGATAGTGTGTCAGTTATTTCTTCAAGTGAAAGGTTGTTTGTTAACAACAGGGGCAGTGTTTCACTTGCTAAAGGTGGGAGTGGTGATATATTAGCAGGTCTTGTTGCTGGTTTTCTTGCTTCTGGGCATAGTGCCGTATCTTCAGCTATTATTGGAAGCTATCTTCTTGGTTTAGCTGGCGAAAAGTGTGAAAATATATATGGTAGTTTTTCAACTACAGGTAGTGATGTAATTAACATAATTCCTGAGGTTATTAAATACATCAGTATGCTGGAATAGTTATGGTGAATTTTGTTCCCTCTCCCTCTTCACTATGGACGGAAATATTTCCTCCGTATGAATTAACGAGGTTTTTAACCATATATAGCCCAAGTCCAGCACCTTTCTGGTTTAAAGAGGTGGCAAATTGTCCTCTATAAAATTGTTCAAAAATCTTCTCTTTTTCTTCCTTTTTTATCCCTTCACCAGTATCAATAACTTCAAATTTGTATTTTTCTCCATTAAAGGAGATATTTATTGTTATCATTCCATTGGGTTTGTTGTAAAATATTGCATTTGATATAAGTTCATCAAGAATTGTCTTGAATATTGTATAATTCCCAGATATTTTTTTAGCCTCTTCAGATATTGATATTGATATGTTTAAGTTTTTTTCTTTAATTTCAGATTTATAGTTTTCAAGGATTTTATCGATCAAATCTTTAAGTTCAAGTTTATCTCTGAATAAATCCTCTGCTGATGTCTCAAGCGATACGAAATTTATAACCTTATTGGCAAAATTGTTTAATTTTTCTACCTTTACTATTAAGGCGGAAAGTATTTTGTTTCTTAATTCGAGGGGGAGGTTGCCACTTTTAAGTAGAGATTTTAATTCTTCCAAAATATGGACGATTGGAGCTTTTAAATATTCAGACATTTTGTTAATAAACTCATTTTTGACGTTGACAAGTTTTATCAATGTTCTATTTTGTCTTCTTATTTCCGAGTAAAGTATTGAGTTATAGAGCGAAATTGAAGCTTGAGAACAGAATATTTCACCAATTGCAAAGTCAGATTCTGAAAATGTATCGGTTTCTGAAATCATATCTACATATATTATTCCAAGAAGTTTGTCTTTATAACTTAAAGGAATACACATAAATGAAAGTTTTTCGTTCTTATTTATTTTTTCATTAACTATGAGTATACTTTCTCTTTTTCGTGATGTTTCATATATTTTTTCGTAAGAGAACTTAAAGTAATCTTTTTTGAGGTCGTCCTGTGAAAAGTTCAAGAATATTGTTGGTATTAGCTTGTTTCCTTTTCTTAAAAATATTACACCTCTATGAGCACGAACGGATTCTACAAGATATTTTAAAATTTTGTGAAGTAAAATATCTGTATTAAGTATGAAGCTTAAATTTTTGTTTATTTCAAGGATTTTTCTTAAAACATTTTCTTTGTGTAGAAGTTCTTCAAAGGAGAGTTGATTTACAGCTTCCTGAGCTTTTAAGAATTTTTCTGCCTCTCTTTTTTCAAGAGCTGTTAGTTCTTCAAGACTTTCATGAGCCTGTAAGGTTTTTTCTATGTCTTTTTTCTCATTTAATACAATTTCCTGCAATGCTTCATAGGCTTTTAGTGTTTTGTCTGCTTCTTTTAATTCTTCATTGAATGCATCGGTGAGTTTATTGTAGGCATCGGCTATTCTTTCAAGATTGGCAATTTTCTCGTCTTTTTCTTTTATTTCTTTTTCAAGCTCTTTTATCCTTTTTTCATAATCCATAAGATTAACCTCTTAGCATTATTTATCGGCTTAAGAATCACTAATTTTTATATTCCACTAAAATTTATTTACTTTATCAATTGCAGGTATTGGAAATTTTTTCAAAATTTTTTCTTAAAGTGGGGTCTGGTTCTGGAATACTTGATATAAGAAGTTGTGTATAATTATGTGAAGGATTTGAAAAGACATCTTTTGTTTTACCTGTTTCCACTATTTTTCCAGAAAACATTATTGCAACTCTATCTGATATGTTTTTTACAAGAGCAAGATCGTGTGCAATAAAAAGATAGGAAAGTTTAAATTGCTCTTTTAATTCCATAAGAAGGCTTATAATCTGAGCCTGAATTGATACATCAAGCGAAGATACAGCTTCATCACATATTATAAGCTCTGGTTTAAGAGAGATTGCTCTTGCTATTGCTATTCTCTGTCTTTGACCACCAGAAAATTCATGCGGAAATTTATATAATGAATTTTCAGAAATTCCTACTTTTCTTAAAATTTCGATTATGTAATTTTTTACTTCTTTTTTAGTTACAATTTGATGGAGTAAAATCCCCTCAGAAAGAATGTCATAAATAGTTTTTCTTGGATTAAGAGAGGTATTCGGATCTTGAAATATTATTTGCATTTTCTTTCTGAATGGGAAAAGTTTTCTGCCTTTAATATTTGTAATATTTACATTATCAAGTATTATTTCTCCTTCATCTACATCTATAAGTCTTAAAATACATCTTGCAAGAGTTGTTTTACCACAACCAGACTCTCCAACTAAAGCAAAAGTTTCATTTTTTTCTATATTTAAACTTACATTGTCAACAGCCTTATGGATTATTTTGTCTTTGTTAAAAAGTCCCTGTCTTAAATAAAAATGTTTGCTTAAATTTCTTACTTCAAGAATGTTCATTTTTCCCCTCACTATAAAGCCAGCATTTTACATAACGGTTATCTATCTTTGTTAAAGATGGTTTTTTTGTCTCACAAATCTTCATTTTTTTTTCACATCTTGGATGAAAGGGGCAACCTGATGGAATGTTTGATGGTTCTGGCGGATTGCCGGGAATACTTTTGTTAAAATTATAGCTTTTTGTTATTGATGGAACTGAATCAAGTAAACCTATGGTATAAGGATGTAATGGATTTTTAAAAAGTTCAAATACTGGAGAATATTCCATAACCTGTCCAGCATATAGCACAAGAACAGTTTGAGCTATCTGTGCAACTATTCCAAGATTGTGAGTTATAAATAGAATTGATAAACCATATTCTTCTTTCAATTTTTCTATTAAGTTTAGCACCTGAGCCTGTATTGTAACATCGAGAGCAGTTGTTGGTTCATCTGCTATTAAAAGTTTTGGTTTGAGAATTATTGACATTGCAATCATTGCTCTCTGTCTCATCCCCCCCGATAATTCGTGGGGATATAATTCATACTGTAGCTTTGGATTTTTAAATCCTACATGTTTCAGTAGTTCATAAACCATTTCTTTTGCAATTTTTTTATCTAAATTTTCATGGATTTTTACTACTTCAGCTATTTGATCTCCGATTTTTTCTACTGGATTAAAGCTGGAAAGAGGCTCTTGAAATATGAAGCCAATCTCTTTTCCTCTTATTTTATACAACTCATTCAAGGGTAAATTTGATAACTCTTTTTCTTCAAGAAATATTTTTCCGTGTATGTTAAATAGTGGAGAAGGCAGAAGTCTTGTTATCGAAAGGGCAGAAACAGTCTTTCCACATCCTGATTCTCCTACCATACATAGGGTTTCGTTTTTTCTGATCAAATATGAAATATCATCTACAATCTTTAATTCCTTTTCTTTATCCTGTAAAGTGATAGTGAGATTTTCTACTTTTAGCAAATAATCTTTCATCAATAGGCCTCAATAGATTTTGTAACTTTGAATATTATAATTTTAAGAGAGATTTTATTCAAAAAAATTACCAGTCACCTTCTATGTAAAAGGCAAGTTTGTAATTTTCTTTTTCTGGATTTATCTTCTTTTCATATCCATAACCGATACCAACCGTTATGTCTTTAAACTTTAATTCTCCATAAAGGGCATATTCATAACCTTCTCCATAATATGAGCGAAGTGTAAAATCTCCAAAATAAAAGTCTTCTTCTGGATAATATAAGGCTGAATAATAACTATCTGTTTTGTAATATAGATAACGCCCTTTAAATTTGAAAAAATATGGATATATAATCAATCTTAAAAGATATAGGTTGCCTGTTTCATTTCTTATTATTTCATTAATATTTTGATATCTTAGATGTAAGATGATTTTGTTATTTAAAAATCCATTATTTAAATAAATATAATTTCTTAAGTTTCTTGTGGTTCTTAAATCTGAATATCTGCTTTTTAGTTCAACTGAAAGTTCTGAAAATATTGAGTTTTTAGTTTTAAATCCACTTTTAAGCTCATATTTTTGATATATTGTCTCATTTGTAATTCTGCTGAAGATATTCAAATAGCCCTGAATATAAAAAGGGTTTAAGGTTTGATTGACTCCAAAAAATAAGCCTTTTGTGTCTTTTTTATAATCTATTATTTCTTCTCCATTTAATGAATTAAAATTGGTTTCTGCATAATAAATAAGTGTGGCAATTTTTGTATTTTGAAATTTGCTTATAAATCCTTGCACTATTGATAAACCATCTGAAAAGGCAATTTCTCCATATGGATTAAAAAGAGGATTAATAGGTAAATTATAAAAAATGCTATATTCATTTGTGTTTGTTAATTTGTAATTCCATATAGCTCCTATTTCTATATTGTCTTTATATACTAAGGCTGTGGTAATATTTAAATTTGTGTTTGTTTTTATAACATGTTTCGATATTGATAGATATGGAAAAAGTAAATTATTTATTTTAAAATTCAAAGCCACACCATCAAGGAAATCAAAGATTTCGTTGTTATCACTATCTTTGTCTGAATTTTTGTATCTTACTATTCCTCGAGTTTTTTTGTATATTGGGTGTTGTGTTATATCATCTATGTAATTTATAGAAGTTGTTCCAAATAGTAAGTGTTGACCGAAAGAAAGCTGATAATGTCCAATGATAAAGTTTATTAATTCATTTTCAAATGATAGATTGTAAGTTGAATTTGTGAGAAAATAAGACCATTCTTTTTCAATAATATTTGTTTCACTTTGAACTGCGTAATAAAAAGTTATGTCTTTAATCTTTGTTTCTGATTGAAATATATTTTTGTTTGTATGATTTTTTTCTTTGTTAATAAAACGAAAAAAGAAAAAAATCTCTTTTTCTGGAAGATTTTTTACCCTGATGTATGGAGAGATTTTTTCTATTTCATCTATAGTAAGACCAAAATTTGTGAGTTCATAAACTGATTTGAAATAATTTGTTTTTCTGAAACTTTCAAAATTTTTTGATTGTTCTTTATCCAATTGTAGTATCTGATTAAGATAAATAAACTTTGTAGTATTTATATCCATTGGATTAATAAGAAGATCACTATAAAATTTTTCGTCTTCTTCTATGGAATAAGAAATGTTTATGAGCAAAAAAATGATTAAAAGACTATTCCATCCTCGAGACATAGATATCTATTCTTCTGTTGTAAGCTCTGCCTTCTGGTGTATCATTGGACTCGATTGGCTCATGTTCTCCTCTACCTTCTGCATACATTCTTGATGGTTTGACACCAAGAGCTTCAAAGTATCTTACAACAGAAGAAGCTCTTGCGGTTGATAGTTCCCAGTTTGTGGGATAGATTTTTGCCATTTCTGAGGCTTTAGGAATTGGAGAATTGTCAGTATGTCCCACAATTTCAATTTTTACATCATCTCCTGCATCCTTGAGTAGGAGTCCTACCTTTCTTAAGACTTCTCTACCTTCTTCAAAATCTATTTCTGCACTACCCGGTCTGAAAAATAAGTCGCTTGCGATTGTTATTTTATATCCTTTTTGAGTTTCTTGAACTCTTACTTTTTTTGCTCTTATTTCTGGGGTGAGGAGTTGTTCAGCATTTTTCATAGCTTTTGAAAGTTTTGTTCCAAGATCCTGTGAGGGTAAACTTTCTATAGTATTACCAAATTCAGCAAGTGGACCTTTTGTAAGTGTATTTCCACCTTCAAGGGCACCGAGAGAACCTTTAAATGCTGAAAGAATGAGTTGCATTTCTGTTGAGGCTGTATTCTTACTCATTGTAGCAATAAGCATAATGAAGAATGTAAGTAGCAAGCTATTCATATCTCCATAAGTTGTCATCCAAGCTGGTGTGGAGTATGTTACTTCGTCCTTTTTCTTTTTTCTTGGCATATTACTTACTCTCTTCTGGTTTTGGTCTCTGAGCTGGTGGCAAGAATGAGTTTAATTTTTCTCTCAGTATTGTTGGGTTATCACCAGCCTGTATTGAAAGTACTCCTTCAAGCACTATTTCTTTCATCATAACATCATACTGGTTCCATAAATATAGCTTTGCTGACATAGGAAGTAGGAAGTGGTTTGCAAGTATTGCTCCGTAAAGTGTTGTTATAAGAGCTGTAGCCATGTTCTTACCAATACTTGAAACATCCTGCATACTTCTTAACATAGCTATAAGACCAATAAGAGTTCCGATCATTCCCCAGCTTGGTGCAAAATATCCCCAGTCGTCAAAGATCTTTTTTGCTTGAGCATGTCTTGCTTCCATTTGATCCATTTCAGCATACATAATGTTTTTTACCACTTCTGGGTCTGTTCCATCAACTACAAGCTGTAAAGCTCTTTTGAGAAAAGGATCTGGAACTTCAGCAACATCATCTTCTAAAGCGAGAACACCTTCCCTTCTTGATTTTTCTGCAAATGTTATTAATGTTTCTATTGTTGCTGAGGGATCAAAGGCTTTGTTTTGAAATGATAAACCAAACAATGTTTTTAACATTTTTATTTTTTCAAAAGGAATACATATCATTAAAGATGCAAAAGAACCACCTATAGTAATTAAAACTGATGGTAAATCAAAATATATAGAAAGGTCGCCTGTATTAAGCAAGGCTCCCCATAACCAAAGTATTGTTCCACCAATAACACCGATTAATGTTCCTCTTTCCATAAGTTATTTCTCCCTTGATTTTTCTATTCCTGATTTGACTGATTCACTTAAAAAATCTATAAAACAGTTTCTTATTTCTTTTACACTTTCTTTGACAATAAATTTTTTTCCTGATAAAAGAACTATAACTGTTTGTGGTGTTTCTTCTATAGTTTCAATCAAAAATGGATTAATGGTTAATTGTGTATCGTTTAATCTTGTCAAAGTAATCATAATTTTCCTTTTTATTAATTTTTCGGATTAATTATACATAATTTGAGTTTTTTACACAATTTTACAAAAAGTTAAAAATATATTACAATATATAAATTGAGGAGTGGTAAAATGCTTGAAAAAATTAATCCATTAAATTTAAATAGCTGGAAGAAGTTGGCTGTTCATTATGAAAGTATGAAAAATGTCCATATGAGAGATCTTTTTAAATCTGATCAAAATAGGTTTAATAAATTTTCTCTCTCTTTTGAGGATATTTTTGTTGATTATTCAAAAAATATTATTACAGAAGAAACTATGGGGTTACTCTTCAATCTTGCAGAAGAGGCAAAACTTAAGGATGCAATAGAAAAAATGTTCAGCGGCGATAAGATTAATGAAACAGAGAAAAGAGCTGTATTACATATAGCCTTGAGAAATAAATCAAACACACCAATATATGTTGATGGTGTTGATGTAATGCCAGAGGTGAATAGAGTTTTGAAACAGATGAAAGAATTTTCGGATAAAATTATTTCAGGTGAATGGAAGGGTTATAGTGGAAAGCCTATAACTGATATAGTTAATATTGGTATAGGTGGTTCTGACCTTGGTCCTGTAATGGTTACAGAGGCTTTAAAACCATACAAAAAACCCAATATAAATGTTCACTTTGTTTCAAATGTAGATGGCACACATATTGCTGAAACATTAAAGAAATTAAATCCTGAAACGACTTTGTTTATTATTTCCTCAAAAACTTTTACAACTCAGGAAACAATGACAAATGCAAATACAGCAAGGGAATGGTTTTTGTCCAGCTCAAAAGACGAAAATTCTATCAAAAAGCACTTTGTTGCGGTTTCAACAAATGAAAAAGAGGTTGTAAATTTTGGAATAGATCCTGAAAATATGTTTGTTTTCTGGGATTGGGTTGGAGGAAGATATTCTCTCTGGTCTGCTATCGGACTTTCTATAGCCTGCACTATTGGATTTGAGAATTTTGATGCATTGCTTATGGGTGCCCATAAGATGGATAATCACTTCAGAAATACACCTTTTGAAAAAAATATTCCTGTTATTTTAGCTCTTCTTGGCATATGGTATAATAACTTCTTTGAAGCTGAAACTTATGCCATTTTGCCATACGATCAGTATTTACATAGATTACCTGCTTATTTACAGCAAGGTGATATGGAATCAAATGGAAAAAGTGTAGACCGAAGTGGTAAGAAAGTTAATTATCAGACAGGCCCGATAATCTGGGGAGAGCCCGGTACGAATGGTCAGCATGCTTTTTATCAGCTTATTCATCAGGGAACAAAACTTATTCCGGCTGATTTTCTTGCTCCAGCTATAAGCCACAATCCTATAGGAGATCATCATCTTAAGTTGCTTTCTAACTTTTTTGCTCAAACAGAGGCTTTGATGAATGGTAAAACGGAAGATGAAGTTGTCGCCGAACTTAAGGTAAGCGGTAAATCGATGGAGGAAATAGAAAAATTAAAGCCTTTTAAGGTATTTGAAGGAAATAGACCTACAAATTCAATCCTGTTTAAGAAACTTACTCCAGAAGTTCTTGGAAGTTTGATTGCAATGTATGAACACAAGATTTTTGTTCAGGGTGTAATATGGAATATTTTCAGCTTTGACCAATGGGGAGTCGAGCTTGGCAAACAACTTGCAAATAAGATTCTTCCAGAGCTTTCTGGCGATGAAGTTGTTAACTCTCATGATTCATCAACAAATGGACTTATAAATACTTACAAGAAGATGAGAAAATGACAGAAAAAGAAAAAATGATTTCTGGTGAATTTTATAATGCAATGGATGAGGAGTTAATTAAAGATAGACTTAATGCAAGAAAATTATTGTATAAATATAATAATTCAAAACCACAAAATTTTAATAAAAGACTTAAATTGCTTAAAAGGTTGATAAATTCGAGGGGGTTTTGTTATATTGAGCCACCTTTTTATTGTGATTATGGTTATAATATTGAGGCTGAGGGCTTTTTTTATGCTAATTTCGGCTGTGTAATTCTTGATGTTTGTAAGGTTAAGATAGGAAATGGTGTTTTGCTTGGGCCTTATGTGCAAATTTATACTGCAACTCACCCTCTTGATCCATTAGAGAGAGCTTCAATGAAGGAATATGGCAAGAGCGTTGAAATTGGTGAAAATGTCTGGATTGGTGGAAATTCTATCATTTGTCCGGGGGTTAAAATAGGTAAAAATAGCGTTATTGGAGCTGGTAGCGTTGTAGTAAAGGATATCCCTGAGGGAGTACTTGCAGCAGGTAATCCCTGTAAAGTAATAAAAGAAATCAAATAGTGTGGGGTTTTAATGCGAAAGAGATTAATGGTAACAGGTGGTTGTGGATTTATAGGCTGTAATTTTATAAGATATGTTTTTGAAAATACAAATTTTGATGGAATTATTGTTAATGTTGACAAGTTAACATATGCTGGAAATCCACATTCTTTAAGTGATATAAGTGAAAAGTATAAGGATAGATATTTTTTTGAAAAAGTTGATATATGTGATGGTAAAGCTATTCGTAATATTCTTGAAATGTATCAAATTGACACAATAGTACATTTTGCTGCTGAATCTCATGTTGATAGGTCTATTATTGGACCAGCTGATTTTATAAATACCAATATTGTTGGAACTTTTACTCTTCTTGAGTGTGCAAGAGACTACTGGAGAGATAGAAAAGATGTTTTGTTTCATCATGTTTCTACAGATGAGGTTTACGGAAGTCTTGGAGAAGAGGGATATTTCACAGAAGACACCCCATATGATCCAAGAAGTCCATATTCAGCCTCAAAGGCAGCCTCTGATCATCTTGTGATGGCTTATTATCATACTTATGGTTTACCTGTAACGTTGAGCAATTGTTCTAACAATTATGGGCCATATCATTTTCCTGAAAAGTTGATACCTCTTATGATAATAAATATTCTTGAGGGCAAGCCATTGCCAGTATATGGTGAAGGAAAAAATGTTAGAGACTGGCTTTATGTTGTTGATCATGCAAGAGCAATTTATAAGATAATAACAGAAGGAAAAATAGGTGAAAAATACAATATTGGTGGCGGTGAAGAAAAGAGGAATATAGAAGTAGTAAATATTATTTGTGAAAAAATGGCAGAAAAATTATCGAAGCCCAGAGATTATTACAAAAATCTTATTACTTTTGTAAAGGATAGACCGGGACATGATTATAGATATGCTATGTGTTATGAGAAAATAAAAAGGGAACTTGGCTGGGAGCCAGAATATACATTTGAAAAGGGAATAGAAAAAACTATTGAGTGGTATCTTCAAAATAAAGATTGGGTTGAAAAAATCAAGAGTGGCGAATATAAAGACTGGATAACAAAAAATTATACCAATAGATAGGAGGAACAAATGAAGATTTGTATGGTTGGAACAGGTTATGTTGGGCTTGTAAGTGGAACATGCCTTGCAGAAATCGGAAATGATGTAATATGTATAGACAACAATAAAGAAAAAATTGATATGCTTAACAGTAATATTGTCCCTATCTATGAGCCAAGACTTGAAGAATTAATAGAAAGTAATAGACAGGCGGGAAGGCTTTCTTTTTCTACAGATATAAAATATGGTATAGAAAGAAGTGATTTGATTTTCATTGCTGTAGGGACACCTACTTCATCAGATGGTTCTGCAGATTTGAAATATGTATTCAGTGTGGCAAAAGATATTGGTAATTACATAAATGGCTATAAGGTAGTAGTAAATAAATCTACTGTTCCAGTTGGCACAGCTGAAAAGGTTAAAAATATTATTCTTGAAACTATGAAGGAAAGGGGAGTTGAATTTGAATTTGATGTTGTATCAAACCCTGAATTTCTTAAAGAAGGTGCTGCTGTAGAAGATTTTATGAGACCTGACAGAGTAGTAATTGGTGCAGATAATAAAAAAGCCGCCGATTTAATGATGGAACTTTATTCTCCATTTGTAAAGAATGGGCATCCAGTTATACTTGTTGACACTAAATCAAGTGAGATTATAAAATACGCTTCAAACTGTATGTTAGCCTTAAGAATTTCATTTATGAATGAAATAAGTAAATTGTGTGAATTTTATGGGGCTGATGTTCTTAAAGTAAGACAGGGACTTGGAACTGATAAGAGAATAGGTATGCCTTTTTTATATGCTGGTGTTGGGTATGGTGGCTCATGTTTTCCAAAGGATGTAAAAGCAATGATTAAAATGTTTCAGGAGATTGGAGAAGATTCAAAACTTTTTGAAGCAATTGATGAAATAAACGAGAAACAAAGAGAAAGATTTTATAATAAAATTTCAAGCCATTTTAAGAACAACGTAAATGGTAAAAAAATTGCGGTATGGGGACTTGCATTTAAGCCAAATACAGATGATATGAGAGAGGCACCATCAGTCTATATTATTAACAGGCTTATAGACGAAGGAGCAAAAGTTTTTGCTTATGATCCAAAGGCAGTAAAAGAAGCAAAGAAAATTTTTGGTGAAAATAAAAGCATAGTATATGTTGACAATCAATATGATGCTCTCATAGATGCCAATGCCCTTGTTTTGATAACTGAGTGGAACTGTTTTAAAGAACCAGACTTTGATAAGATCTTTTCTTTACTTAAAGAAAAGGTTATATTTGATGGAAGAAATATTTATGATCCTGATAAAATGAGAAGTTTAGGTTTTACTTATTATAGCATTGGAAGACCATAAATCATTTTGACACTTTTTTTATCTTTTCTCAATTTTTGTGTGTCATTTTGAAACAATTTATTCTTTTTTACTCTTTCTTTTGAGTTTCATATTTAATTTTTGAAAAGTTTTTCTCTTTTCTCAGTAAAGAATTAAAAAAAGTTTTTTTATTTTGAAACTATATGGCATATTTTTTGCTTAAAATTATGTAAGGAGGGTGGTGTGAAAAAAGAATTCAATACCTTTGACAAACTTCTTAAAAGTAATTCAATTTCTCTTTATCTTAAAGAGATAGATAAGTTCCCATTGCTTACTCCAGAAGAAGAAAAAGAACTGGCAAAGAAATCATTTGAAGGTGATAAAAAAGCAAGAGAGAAGTTGATTCTTTCAAACTTAAGATTTGTTGTCTCTGTGGCAAAAAAGTATCAGGGGCTTGGAATGCATCTTGGGGATCTTATCAGTGAAGGTAACTTAGGGCTTATAACTGCTGCTGAGAGATTTGATTATAGAAGAGGGTATCATTTTATTTCTTATGCTATCTGGTGGATAAGACAGTCAATTCTTAAAGCAATTTCAGAGAAATCAAGAATGGTAAGACTTCCTATGAACAGGGCAAATGAACTTATGCAAATCTATAAATATTCAGAGGAATATGTGAAAAAGAATGGGACAAGACCTTCTGAAGATGTTTTATCCGAAGTTCTTGATATAGAAAAAGAGGATGTTAAAAAGATTCTTGAGATGTCACAGGGTTATTCTTCTATTGAAGAGATGTTTGTTCAGGAAGAGAATAATCCAGAAGAAAGTATATCAATCTCTTACTTTGGTAATGAGGCTAATCATCCTGAAGAAAAGATTGTTTTCTCATCGCTTAAAGAAAGCCTTGAAAAGTTGCTTAATAAACTTCCCGATAGAGAAAAGCAGATCATTATCTATAGGTTTGGGCTTAATGGCGAAGAACCACAATCTCTTTCAGCAATAGGTGAAAAATTCAACCTTACGAAGGAAAGAATAAGACAGATTGAACAATGGGCTCTTGATCAGTTAAGAAATAGTGAGGAAAGTAAGCATTTGTATGCTTATTTAAATTAACCATTTGTAATGCCAAACTATAATTCTTTGTGAAGATGAATTCCAGTGTAAGAAAGGTTGAAGCTATTTTTTTCTAAAATTTTTATAAGTGTTTGATTTTCTGATGATAGCCACATTTCTATAATGAGGCTGTCAATAATTCTATGTTTTAAATCTTTTAAAAATGTGGTTATTATTTTTTCTTTTTCTTTCTTATTTTCTGTTAAACACATTATATCAAGTATTTTTACAATAGATTTTTCAGTTGAAAGTGCATTTTGTGATAACTCATCGTACTGATAGGTCAAAATGCCACATATTTTTTTATTTTCTCTATATGCAAGGACTTGAATTTTTCCTTTTAAAATATTGGTTATAAGATTGTTAAAAAGATATTCTTTTATAATTTGTGTATTTAAATTTTTGTCTTTAAGTAGTGAAAATGGTCTATCAAAATCTATGAAAAATTTTTCAAGGACTTTTGGGTTTTCAAGTGGTTCAATTTTTTGAGAAATTTTTTGGACTTCAAAATCTTCTGAAAAATATCTGAAAATATGCCATGCCATTTGGAAGTTGAAACCACACTTTTCATAGCTTCTTATAGCTGGAATGTTGTATATATCTGTCCCGACAGAAATAAGTTTCACACCATATGATTTAAGAAATAAAACTCCTTTTTCTATTAATAATCTTCCAAAACCATTCCCCCTGTATTTTTTTTTGACAACTAAAAGAGTTATACTCCCTATTTTTCTATTCAATAAGTTTGAGAGTGTTGGATTAACAGAAACAGTAATGAAGCCAATCGTTGAATTATCATTTTTAAGAATGAGAGTTGTAGAATATGGGGAAAGTATTATTTTTTCTGCAAATGATGGATTGATTTTTTTATCATTTGCAAGGGCTATAAAATCCATATCAAAAGTAAATGGAGAAGTCTCAAATTCACTGCACATTGTTAAAATTTCGTTATAATCATTTTGGTTTGCAATTTTTATTTCCATAGAGTATTTTAAACGTTTTTTCTTAAAAAAGTCAATTTCTTTTTTTGTAAAAATTTCAAACTTATGTTAAAATAGAATGATTTTTTAAAAATAGGGTATTACCTTGAATATTCTAATGGCGGCTTCGGAATGTTCTCCTTTTGCTAAAACGGGGGGACTTGCAGATGTAGTTGGATCACTCCCAATCTATCTTGCAAGAATGGGACACGATGTTCGTGTCGTTATTCCAAAGTATAGCTTTATTAATTTTAAAAATTATGAATTGAAGAAAGAGATTCCTATTCTTGGTGTATGGATGGGAAATAAGGAAGAATGGGCGTGCGTTTACTCAACAGAGGTTAAAGGTGTTAAGATTTATTTTGTTGAGTTTAATCTATATTTTGATAGAAATGGAATTTATCATGATAGTGCTTTTAATGATTACGAAGACAATCCAAAAAGATTTGCCTTTTTGAGTAGGGCGGCCTTAGAAATATGTAAAGCTGTAAATTTTAAGCCTGATGTACTTCATTCCCATGACTGGCAAACAGCTTTGCTTTCAGCATATGCAAAAGTCTGGCACTGGAATGATCCATTTTTTTATAAGAGTGTTAATATTCTTACAATTCATAATATAGCTTATCAAGGTATTTATCCAAAATATCATTATCCTTATCTTGGATTTGGAGAAGAATTTTTTATACCTGATATTTTTGAATGTTTTGGAGCAATTAATTTTCTTAAAGCTGGGATATTCTTTGCTGATTATGTAACTGCTGTAAGTCCTAAATATGCAATGGAGACAAAAGAACCTTTTGGAGGATTTGGCCTTGCTCCATACCTTAATGCTAAAAAGGATAGATATATAGGAATTCTTAATGGTGTTGATTATGATGTTTGGGATCCAGCAAAAGATCCTTTTATTCCTGCAAACTATTCTATAGAAGATATGAAAGGGAAAGCTATTTGTAAGAAAGAACTTCAAAAGAGAATGGGGCTTGAGCAAAACAAGGATATTCCAATAATTGGTATAGTAAGTAGATTTGTTGAACAGAAGGGTTTACACCTTTTGCTTGAATGCCTTGATGATATAGTAAGAAATATGGTTGTTCAGTTTGTTGTGCTTGGTGCAGGGGATAAAAGGCTTGAGTCATTTTTCTACTATTTGCCATCAAAATATCCTGGCAGAGTGGGAAGTTATATTGGATACAATGAAGAATTAGCACATCTTATAGAGGCTGGTAGTGATTTCTTTCTTATGCCTTCACTTTATGAACCATGTGGCTTGAATCAAATTTACTCTATGAAGTATGGCACTCTTCCTATTGTAAGGGCTGTGGGTGGTCTTGATGATACTGTAGAAAATTACGATGAAGCAACTGGGAATGGTACTGGTTTTAAGTTTTATGAGGCAAGTCCAAAAGCTATATATTATACGGTGGGATGGGCTATCAGTACCTATTTTGATAGAAAGAGGCATATGAAAAAACTTATAAAAAATGCTATGTCAAAGGATTTTTCATGGGATAAGAGTGCAAAAATGTATGAAGAATTATATATTAAAGCAATAAGAATTAAAAATGGTGAGTAGCATATGGAAGAATTAAAGGTGAGTGTTTCTGGCGTCAGAGGTATATGGGGTAAATCTCTTACTTTTGATGTTTTATTAAATTATATTAAAGCATTTGCTATTTATTTGAAAAAGAGAGATGCAAAAAAAATTCTTGTTGCTCGTGATGGAAGGATAACTGGAGATATTATTGTTAACCTTACCACAGCTGTTATTAATTCTTATGGAATTGATGTTCATTATGGTGGAATTTTGCCTACTCCGACACTCCTTCTTGGTGTAAGGGAGAGTTTTGATGGTGGAATAATTATTACAGCATCTCACAATCCAGAAGAATGGAATGCACTTAAATTTGTCAAAAAAGATGGAACTTTCACTTTGCAAGAAGATATTGATGAAATAATTTCATATCTTAACTTTCCTTTTGAACAAATTTCTTACAATAAGGTAGGAAAATTTTATTTAACAGATGAAGTTTTTAATCTACACATAAATAAAATCTTAAACAATATTGATGTAGAATCTATAAGAAAAAAGGGATTTAAGGTTGTTATTGATCCTGTTAATAGTGCGGGTGGTAAGATTACAACAAGGTTGCTTGAAAGGTTGAACTGTGATGTTAAAATAATTAATGGTGAAATAAATGGATTTTTTGGAAGAAAGCCAGAGCCAAAACCTGAAAATTTAAAAGAAACTGGTGAAAAAGTAAAATTTTATAATGCTGATATAGGTTTTGCACAGGATCCTGATGCTGATAGGCTTGTGATTATAGATGAAAATGGAAATGTTCTTTCTGAAGAGCTTACTTTAGCTCTTGCCGTAAAACATATTCTTTCGAGAAAAAAAGGAAATGTGGTAGTAAATCTATCAACTTCTATGATGTGTGATGTGATAGCTTCAAATTGTGGTTGTAAGTGTTATAGAACAAAAGTTGGAGAAGCTAATGTAGTTGAGGGAATAAAAAAATACAATGCAGTTATAGGTGGTGAAGGAAATGGAGGTGTGATATATCCTGAAATTAATATTGCAAGGGATAGCCTTACTGGGATAGCTTTAATACTTGAGATGCTTGCACTTTCAAATAGAAAAATTTCAGAAATATCGATGGAAGTGCCTGTTTTTGTTATGAAGAAAGAGACTCTTTCAAAAAATTGGGAATTGCTTTATAATAAATTAGATAATTTTTTTACAACTAATTTTATAGATATTAATAGAGATGATGGTTTATGGGGAAGATTTGAAGATGCAAATGGTTGGATACATTTAAGACCATCAAATACAGAACCAATTATAAGGATAATTGGGGAAGCTGAAAATGAAAAAATATTGACTGATTATTTCAACAGAATAAAAGAAATTTGTGGTTAAAGGAGGATAAAATGTCAAGTTTAATGTCTTTAAAACAACAGGATTTTGATAAAGAGGTTGTAAATTCAAATATTCCAGTTTTGCTTGATTTCTGGGCGGAATGGTGTCCTCCTTGTAGAATGATTGCACCACTTCTTGAACAACTTTCAGAAGAATATCAAGGAAAGGTAAAAATTATGAAGGTTAATGTTGATGATGAACCGGATCTTGCAACACAATTTGGTATAACAAATATTCCTACATTGTTGTTTTTTAAGGGCGGAAGTCCATATGAAAAAATAGTTGGGGCTGTCCCAAAGCAGAAGATAAAAGATATTCTTGATAAGATGATAGGTGCATAAGAGAAATGGACAATTTGATAATACGTGGAGCGAAACTTACAGATGCAGTAAGTATAGAAAAACTTGTTAATTCTTATGCTGAAAAAGGCTTGATGCTTCCAAGAAAGAGAGAGGCGATAATTGAATCTATAAGAAATTATATTGTTGCAGATTTAAATGGTGAGGTTGTGGGATGTGCATCTCTTTCTTTCTTCAGTGAGGAACTTGCTGAGATTCGTTCTCTTGCTGTGAGAGAGGATCTGAGAGGAAAAGGTATAGGTAGAGAACTTGTTCTTGGGGCTGAAAGAATCCTTAAAGAGGAGGGGATTAAAAAGGTTTTTGTGTTAACATATCAGGTTGAATTTTTTAAGAAACTTGGGTATGGTGTAGTTGAAAAGACAATTTTTCCACAAAAGATATGGAGAGATTGTTTATCCTGTTCAAAAATTATGAATTGCGACGAAGTCGCAATGGAAAAAGATATATCATCTTAAGAGGGAGGATTGGAAAATGAAATTTGGATATTTTGACAATGAAAATAAGGAGTATGTTATCGTAAGACCTGATACTCCAAAACCGTGGGTTAACTATCTTGGAACTGTTGAGTATGGTGCTATAATTACCAATAATGCAGGGGGATACAGCTTTGTAAAGTCGGGTGCTAACGGTAGATTGATAAGAGACAGGTTTAATGCTTTACTTGGAACTCTTCCAGGAAGATATATTTATTTAAGAGATATGGAGAATGGAGATTACTGGTCTGCAAGCTGGATGCCTGTTAAGAAGGATCTTTCAAAGTATGAATCTATATGCAGGCATGGCATAGCTTATACTATAATTTCTTCAAAATATGATGGCATAGAGACAGAAACCAAGTATTATGTGCCACTTAACGAACATTATGAAGTATGGTCTATAAAGGTTAAGAACAACTCTGGTAAAAAAAGAAAAATTTCTCTGTTTAATTTTGTTGAATTAACAAATGAATCCAATGAAAATCAGGATCTTGTAAATTTGCAGTATACCCTTTTTATCTCAAGAACTTACTATAAAGATAACTTAATGGTTCAAACATTGAACGAAAATGCTCAGAATATTGGTGAAAATATTAAACTTGATCCTGGCCTTGGTGGAAAGAGAGAAAACAGATTTACCGCTGTTGTTGGGGCTAAAGTTGTTTCCTACGATGGTGAAAGAGAAAAGTTTATTGGTGGGTATAGAACTTATTCAGATCCTATTGCTGTTGAAAAAGGAGAATGTAGTAATTCTCTCAACTATGGAGGAAATAGTTGCAATGCAATGCAGGTTGTGATTGAACTTAATAATGGTGAAGAAAAAGAAATTGTCTATCTTTTTGGTAGAGGAAATGAGTTTTTTGCAAGAAATATAATGAAGAAATATGAAGATCCAAAACAGGTTTATATTGAATTAGATGAGTTAAAGAAATACTGGCATTCAAAACTTGAAAATCTTAAGGTTAAGACACCTTCTGGAGAGTTTGATACAATGGTTAATATCTGGAATGCTTATCAATGTTTTATAACATTTTTCTGGTCGAGGGCAGCATCACTTTTCTATATTGGTTTAAGAAATGGGCTTGGTTTTAGAGATACAGTTCAGGATATTCAAGGTATTATGCATCTTGATAGTAAATCGGCTGGTGAAAGGTTAAGATATATGCTTTCTGGACAGGTTTCAAATGGTGCTGGGCTTCCTCTTGTTCTCTTTGATCATAAGCCAAATACGGGACAATCTCTTGATAATCCTGATTATGTTAAGATTACAGGATATACAGAATACAGATGTGATGATGCTTTATGGCTTTTCCCAACAGTTCAACAGTATATAAAAGAGACAGGAGAGATAAACTTTTTAAATGAAATTATACCATACAGTGATAAAGGTGAGGATAGTGTTTACGAACATTTAAGAAAAGCTCTTCTTTTCAGTCTTGAAAGACTTGGTAAACATGGATTAGTTCTTGGGCTTGATGCAGACTGGAATGATTGTTTAAGACTTGGAGAGGAAGGAGAAAGTATTTTTGCTTCATTGCAACTTTATCTTGGCTTGAAAATTTTTAAAGAATTTGCAGAAAAACTTGGTAGAACGGACGATGCAAAATGGGCAGAAAATGAAGCAGAAAAATTAAATAATAATTTGAGAAAATATGCATGGGAAGATGATAGATTTGTGAGAGCTTTTAATGGCGACGAAGTAATAGGTTCAAAGAAAAATAAAGAGGCATCAATGTGGCTTAATCCTCAAAGCTGGGCAGTTTTAAGCGGTGCTGTTTCTGGAGTAGAAGCTAAAACAATTCTTGATAATGTTGAGAAGAGTCTTAATACTCCTTATGGTGCAATGATATGTTATCCACCTTTTATTAGCTATGGTTTTCCTGTGGCAAGAATGATACTATTTTTGCCAGGTTTAAAAGAAAACTGTGCAATATTCTCACAGACGCAGGGATGGTTGATAAAGGCAGAGACTATGATTGGTAATGGTAATAGAGCTTTTATGTATTATCAAGAGAATAACCCAGCAGCAATGAATGATAAAGCAGAAATAAGAATGAGTGAGCCATATGTCCATTGTCAGTTTACAGATGGTAAGGATAGTCCTTTCCATGGAAGGGCAAATGTTCACTGGCTTACTGGTACTGCTTCTACAGTTCAGGTTGCAGCAGTTGAAGGTATTCTTGGAATTCAACCAGATTATGATGGGCTTAGAATTGACCCATGTGTTCCATCAAGCTGGAAAGAATTTAAAATCGAAAGAAATTTCAGAGGTAAGAAGTTGAATATAATTGTTAAGAATCCAGAAGGTATTGAAAAGGGAGTAAAGTTTATTGTGATAAATGGAAAAGAAATAAAAGGGAATTTTATTCCTTTAACAGAAATGAAAGATGTGAATGAAGTAATTGTTACAATGGGTAAATGAAGAAAGAAGAATTTTTTATTACTACTTCCGATGACGTAAGACTTCATTGTGTTAAATGGTTTGAAGATTTTAAACCCAAGGGGATTGTTCAGATTTCTCATGGAATGATGGAATATATTGAGAGATATGATAGTTTTGCTAATTTTCTTGTTGAAAATGGATATTTTGTTTTTGGGCATTCACATAGAGGGCATGGTAAAACGGTAGAAGAAGAGTCTCTTGGTATAATTGAAGATGGAGTTGATTTTTTAAGAAGTGTTCTTGATTTAAAAGAGCTAACTACTTACATAAAATCTTTTTATAAGGATGAGTCCGTCTTTTTACTTGGGCATAGCTATGGTTCTTTTCTTGCACAGGCTTATGTTCTTGAGTATACCGAATTGATAGACGGGCTCATCCTGTCAGGAACATCTGGTAAAATGAAACCTTTTGCTTTTTTGGGGCTTTTTGTTACATTGTTGTTAAAATTGTTTTATGGGGGAAAGCATAAAAGCAGATTTTTAAACTATCTGGTTTTTGGACCATACAATCTTAAGTTTAAACCAAATAGGACAAAAGCAGACTGGTTAACATCTGATGAAGCAGAAGTTGATAAATATTTAAATAATAAATATTGTGGAAAAACCTGTTCACTTAACTTTTTTAAAAATCTTTTCAGTTTATTTTTGCATATTCACTCCAAAAAAAGTTTTAAAATTTTTCCTGTTGATTTGCCGATTCTTATAATAAAAGGTGAGAAAGATCCTGTTGGAGAAAATCTTTCTTCACTTGTTAAAGAGTATGTTGATAAAGGAGTGCATTCATTAAAAATTAATATTTACAGAGATGGAAGACATGAATGTCTGAATGAAAAATCAAAAGCAGATGTGTATAAAGATATTCTTAAATGGCTGGAAGGATTATGAAATTATTTTCAACGGCGAAGGTTAATCTATTTCTTGATATAACGGGTTATGATAATACGGACGGTTATCATTATATAGATAGTTTATTTCAGGAAGTGAGTCTCTACGATGAGATTGAAATTTATCAAAGTGATAATGATGTCGTAGAATTTATTAACCTTGATATAAAGGAAAATTCTACGGTTCATAAAGCCTTGAGGTTGTTAAAGGAAAATTTTAACATAAAAGATAACTATAAGATAGTTATTAAGAAAAATATTCCTGTTGGGGCTGGGCTTGGCGGTGGTAGTTCTAATGCGGCATTTGTGTTAAAATATTTCAGGGATAGATATAATCTGGATAATTCAAAAATTCTTGAAATAGCCAGAAAAATTGGTAGTGATGTTCCATTCTTTATATATGGTGGTTTATGTAGGGTTAGTGGAAAAGGAGAAAAAATTGAAAAATTGAGTTCAAAACTTGATAAGATTACTTTTTTAGTTATTTATCCTGACATATTTGTTAAAACTTCTTGGGCTTATTCTTTAATAGATGACAAAAAACCAACAGCTAATCTTCCTGACTTTAAAAATATTTCCTTAATAACTATTGATTTTCTTGAAAAAATATTGTATAATAAATTTCAGATTTTTGTCTTTAAGGCTTTGCCAGAGCTTAAGGCTATTTATGAAAAATTAGCCAAGACTTTGAATTGTAGGGCTATTTTTATGAGTGGGAGTGGATCTTCACTTGTAGCCTTGTATGAGGATGCT
The DNA here is from genome assembly GCA_037479045.1 of Brevinematales bacterium. Classification (GTDB taxonomy): domain Bacteria; phylum Spirochaetota; class Brevinematia; order Brevinematales; family JAOACQ01; genus JAOACQ01. The sequence goes on from JBBFLL010000022.1 coordinate 25,682, forward strand.
TACAAAGCCTTGGAAGACAGTGTCTTAGTGAGAGAAAGATTTGGTTTTTTTGCCAATGTCTGTATTGGATTGTAAGTTTTGAGTAGGTTTGATCCTTCCTAAAGGAAGGAACAATTTTATAATTAAAAAATTGTAAATATTTGATGATTTGAAGCTTTATCTGTTTTTTATGAAATCCTTTTTGGGGTTTTTAAAAGGATTATGTCTTTTGTTCTACATAGTCCTGAGTTTACCTCCTGATGCAGGAGTAGAAAGATGTGTAACTTTATGTGTACTATAGAATTTAATAAGGTGAGGGGAGTTGGTGCTTTTGGGTGCGAGTTTTGAGTTTTAATATGGAGCTTAATTTTTTTCAGGAGGATAAACTTTATGGAAATTACTGACATCAGAATTAAGAAGGTGCAGGGAGAAAACAAGCTTAAGGCTTATGCTTCTGTTACTTTCGATAACAGTTTTGTTATTCACAACATTAAGGTTATTGAAGGTAATAATGGGCCTTTTATAGCTATGCCATCGAGAAAAACTAAAAACGGAGAATTAAAGGATATAGCACATCCTATTAATTCTCAGTTTAGAGAAAAGATGCAGAGTGCTATTTTAGAGGCTTATCAGTCAGAATAGAATTTTTCTATATTTTCTGCTGATTGTTTGTACTTTGCTTTTTTATTTTTGTGTTTGGGGTGTCGCCAAGTGGTAAGGCAGCGGGTTTTGGTCCCGCCATCCGAGGGTTCGAATCCTTCCACCCCAGCTTGTGTTTTTAATTTTATTTTTGGAGTTTTTTAGGTGCCTGTTAGTAATATATGTCTGATTTCAGGTAGATCTAATCCTGTTCTTGCAAAAAAGATAGCTGACTATATAGGGCTTAACTTGAGTGATATTTTGATTACAGAGTTTCAGGATGGAGAAATTTTTGTAAGAATTCAGGAGAATGTTAGAGGAAAGGATGTTTTTGTTATTCAGTCTACCTGTAATCCTGGCTACAAGCACTTGATGGAGTTGCTTATAATAGTTGATGCTTTAAGAAGGGCATCTGCTGACAGGATAACGGCAGTAATTCCATATTTTGGTTATGCGAGGCAGGATAGAAAAGCTGAGCCAAGAGTGCCTATTACAGCTAAACTTGTTGCAAATCTTTTAACTGTTGCTGGTGTTGATAGGGTGCTTGCGATGGATTTGCATGCGGCTCAGATTCAGGGTTTTTTTGATATACCTGTGGATCATCTGTATGCTATACCTGTTTTTTTAAATACCCTTAAAGGGATAAATCCAGATGAATATGTTGTTGTTTCTCCAGATACAGGTGGAGTAGAGAGATCAAGGTATTTTGCTAAACAAATTGGTGTTAATATGGCTATACTTGATAAGAGAAGAGAAAGAAAAAATGAGGCTGAGATTGTTCATCTGATAGGTAGTGTAGAGGGCAAAAAGGCTCTTGTTATAGATGATATGATTGATACGGCTGGAACTATTTGTCAGGCAGCGAAGATAATAAAAGAACATGGTTCTAAAGAAGTTTATGTTTATTGTTCTCATGGAGTTTTTTCTGGTAGTGCGGCAGAAAGGCTTGGGGCTTCTGTTATTGATAAACTTTATGTAACAGACAGTATAATGATAAGTGAGGATAAAAAGAAAATTATCGGAGATAAACTTGAGATACTTTCAGTTAATGAAATTTTTGGTCAGGCGATAGAAAGGATACATTTAAATCATTCGGTAAGTTCCCTGTTTGTCTGGGAAAAAAAGGTTTAAGGGAGGAAAAAATGGCAAAAAAAGAATTAACATTAAATGGTGAATTAAGGAAAGATGTTGGTAAGTCAGCATCTATGAAATTAAGGGAAGCTGGAAAACTTCCAGCAGTATTGTATGGTCCTGAAATAAAGGAAAACATATATTTTTCCTTGAATTACAATGAGTTTGATAAGGTTCTCAAAGAAGTAGGAAAGCACCATGTGTTTAATCTTTCTATTGAAAAGAAGAATTATAAGGTTATAGTAAAGGATTTTAAAATTCATCCAATTTCAAGAAAGATACTTCATGTAGATTTCTATGCAATTGCTTCAAAGAAACCTTTCATAACAGAAGTGCCTGTAAATTATATTGGAACACCTGTTGGTGTTAAAGAAGGTGGTGGGCTCTTTATTTTTACCAAAAAACTCAAGATAGAAGTTTTACCTGAAAAACTTCCTGATTCTATTGATGTTGATATTTCAGGTCTTAAAATTGGGCAATATATTATAGTAAGAGATTTGCCAAAGGATAACTATAAAATCCTTAACTATGAAGGTACAACTTTAGTGGAAGTGAAGTAAATTTTCCACTGGGGGTGTCAAATTGAAACTGGTAGTAGGGCTTGGTAATCCGGGCGAGACATATGAAGGGACAAGGCATAACCTTGGCTTTATGGTGCTTGATAGGCTTGCTGCAAGGCATGGAACTAGCGTTGATATAAAAAAGAAAAAATCTATGGTAGGCCGAATCAAGCTCGGTAAAGAAAGGGTTATGCTTCTTAAACCTCAAACCTTTGTCAACTTGAGTGGAGAAGCTGTTCTTTATATGGCGAGTTTTTTAAGGGTTATGCCAGAGAATATAATTGTGGTATGTGATGATATCAATCTCCCTCTCGGCAAAATAAGAGTAAGAAGATATGGTTCAAGTGGGGGGCATAACGGAGTTAAATCTCTCATTCAATTTTTAAGGTCAGATAATTTCCCGAGAGTGAGGATAGGTATTGGTTCTCCAAAAGAAGGTGAAGAGCTTGAAAAGTTTGTGCTTGGTAAGTTTACTCCAGAAGAGCTTGAGGTTATTAATCCAGCTATGGATAAGGCTTGTGATGCCATTGAGCTTATCATTCAGGGTGAGATTGATAAAGCAATGAATCTTTATAATGAATGATTTATTTGATAAAGGTTCTGGCAAAAAATTATTGAATAATGTTCTTGCTCTCGTTCAAAAATTTCAGCTTCTCGAAAAGGGGGATAATGTCCTCATTGCTCTATCAGGGGGGGCTGATTCTGTTTTTTTGACATATCTACTTTGTGAGTTAAGAGAAGTTTTTTCTCTTAATCTTTCCATTTGTCATATCAATCACAATCTGAGAGGGGAAGAAAGTATAAGAGATGAGGTTTTCTGTAGAGAATTAGCAAATCAACTTAATATTTCCTTTTACTTAAGTAGTGTTGATGTCTATTCACACTCCAAAGAAAACAAATTGAGTCTTGAAGAGGCAGCAAGAGAATTGAGATATGAAATTTTTACTGAATTGGTAAAAGAAAAAGGATTTAAAAAAGTTGCCATGGCTCATAATCTTGATGACCTTTCTGAAACACTTTTTTATAGATTGTGTAAGGGGACTGGAGTGGCTGGACTAATTTCAATTCCAGTTAAAAGAAAATTGACAGAACATACTGAAATTATAAGACCTTTGCTTTTTGTTAAAAAATCTGAAATTTTAAAATTTCTTGTTGAAAATAGAATAAATTTTGTCTTTGATTCTTCAAATAAAGATAATAAATTTTCAAGAAATTATATAAGAAATAAAATAGCACCTCTTTTTGAAAAAAGGTTTCCTTTGTATAAAGAGAAGATAAAAGATTTGTATTTTATCTTATGGGAAGAAGAAAGATACTGGAACCAGTTGCTTTCAAATTATGATAAATTTATTTTAAGACAGGATAATAAAGTTATTCTTGATAAATCTATAAAGAAAGAAGACATTGTCATTCAAAGAAGATTGATAAGAAAACTTGTTAGTGAAATTGATTATGAAACCTTCTTATCTTTAAAAACTATTGATAAAATTATTGGTTATAATGGTAAAGGGACAAAGATTGTTTATGAGAATAAAAGGGTAAAGGTTTCTTCAATCTATGGAAGTCTTTGTTTTGAAAAGAAATTGAATCTGGGTGTAGAAGGAGTTGATTTAATTATTAAAAATAAAAAGAGCATTGAATTTCTTAATTTTTTGATTAAATTTGACTTTGAAAAAAATATTAAATATAATGATTTTAAAAGCAGTCTTAAGAGAGCTTTTTTTAATGCGGAAAGCCAATTCTTAAGGTTGAGGAATTACAAAAATGGAGATAAAATTAAAATCTCTAAGAATAAAACGAAAAAATTAAGTGATCTTTTTGTAGATGAGAAGGTTCCAAAAACCGAAAGAAAAAAGGCTCTTGTTGTTTGTAATGAAAAGAATGAGATTGTTCTTGTATTAATTCCTGAGATTTTTTTAAGAGTTTCGGTTGATTTTTATGTTGATGATGAAACAGAAAAGATAGGTATTATAGATGTTGAAAAGGTTGATTAGTATTTTTTTTATTTTGATATTTTCCTGTAATACTACCTATAAAAAATCTCCTGAGAGGGTTATTTATACAAATGAAATTGTGGAGATAATAGGTAAAGATGCAGGTTTGCCTGAGTATTTAAATAAATTAAATCTTTCGATTGAAAATAAGATTGGATATGAAAGAGATTTTTTCATTCCTTTCAACGATTATTTAAAATTTAATCTTGAAAAGTATGGTATTAAAACTGGAAATAATTTATCGGATGCTGGTCTTGTAGATATAAAAATAGTTTCATTGAATACAAAAGAAATGATTATTGAAACAAATTTTTACAATATTTTATACACTCTTGAAGTTTATTTCTCTCTTTATGATGAAAAGACAAATTTTTTACAGAAGGATAAATTGATAAAAGAATATGTTCTTGTTTTTGATACAAATAGTTATAGAGAAGATTACGTTCTTAACTATATGTCTCAGCTTTCTGCAAGGCATATTGTAGAGGCTATAAAATTCGGCTGGCAGGAAGATTTTTCTAAAACGGCTGATAAAATTATTATTCTTGGAGGAGTGGTTGAAACAAATTTTGTTACTAACAGGAGAAAATGAAGTTTTAAAGAATGATTATCTTGCTAAAATGCTTACTAATTTTTCTAAGGATGAAATTAATACCATCTATCTTGATCAGATTTCGATAGATGAACTCTTCAGTGAATTTCAAACTTTTGATATGTTTTCAAAAAAGAGGGTTTTTATCCTTAAAAATTTTGATAATTTCTCAGATAGTTTTAAAAGAGAGTTTAAAAAGAGATTGCTGGATATAATAAAAATCAATAATGAAGATCTTTTCATCATTTTGTCGATTGAAAAATTCATTGAAGAGAATGATGTAGAAATTGTGGAGTTCAAGAAATTTTACAGGAATGATATTATTAATTATATTTCTTCAAAGTTTAAAGAATTTAAAATCAATTATGAAAATGGAATTCCTGAGTATATGACAGATTTAGCCTGTGAAAATATTGAAATAATAGTGCAAATGTTTGAGATTATAAAGAATTACAATGAAAAAAAGATTAGCTTTGAAGATATAGATAAACTTTTTGAGAGAGAAAAAGGTTCTGGAGTTTTTGATCTTATTGATGGTATATTTACTAAGGACATAAAAAAGGCTATAGTAGCATTGAGTGATCTTAAAGAAAGAAATGAATCTATAATATCTATAAACTATATGATTAATAGAACGGCTAAACTTATGTGGACATATCTTGTTGATAGAAAAAAGAGTGATCTTAAGATAAAACCCTATGAGCAAAGGAAACTTGAATTATACTCCACAAAGGTTAACTTAAAGTTTATAAGCAGGGTTTTTGAGCTTGTTTCTTCACTTGAAATTTCAACAAAAACAATTGGGACGGATTTTGTTTTTCTGGAACTTGAAAAGTTTATCTTAACTATGTAGTTTTTTCAAAACATATGTAGTTTATAGGTCTTTCTTTACTCATCTTGTTGAAAAAAAGTGTAGGAAAGTTTGGATAAATATTTACTTCAATTGGATTTGTAAATGTATTTTTAAGTTCTTTAAATTGGGATAATAGGTTGTAAACTTCAAGTGCATACTCCCTTATATCGCTTGCAAAGAATATTTTTCCCCCTGATTTTAATATTCTTATGAGTTGAATTACAAAAGAAGGTTTGAATATCCTATTTTTCCATTGTTGTTTTTTTAACCATGGGTCTGGGAATAAAATATTTGCTTCATCTATTGAATTTGATGGAAAAAATAACTTCAGGATTGATTCCCCCTCTCCATTTATAACTCTGTAATTTTCTATATTTCTTTTTGCAAGCCTTTCTGATGTCTTAAAGGTTCTTTTTCTTGAAATTTCTATGCCTATGAAGAGGCTTTCTTTATCACTTTTTGTTCTATCTATAAGGTAGTCTCCATGTCCACAGCCTATGTCGAGAATTATCTTTTTTGTCTGGGATAAAGAGAAAATCTCTTTTAAATCTTCTTCTTTGATTTGAAGTTCGTTTTTTATATTCGGGAAAGTGTTTTTTTCCATAGGAGACTAATACTCAATAATTTTTGGCACTATTATGCTTCCGTTATTGAATTCAGGAGCATTCTTTTCAATTTCTTCGTTTGGCATTGATGGTTTAACTATGTCTTCTCGCGTAATGTTTTTATTTTCCATTGGATAGACCATTGGTTCTATACCTGTTGTATTAAGTTCGCTTATTTTTTCAACAAAGCCTACAATTTTCTTGAATTGTTCTGAAAAGTCTTTTAACTCATCATCTGAGAATTCGAGTTTAGCAAGGGAAGCTATCTTTTTTACATCTTCTATCGAAATAACAGACATAATTAAACTCCAATATTTTATGATAACATATTATGGTTAAAATTTCAAGTTGAAGGCACTTGAATTATACAATGAAATCCTTTATTCTTAACGAATTTTAATAAACCTTTTAATTGTTCACGAACAAGAGTAGTAATTAAGAAACCACCTAAAGTCTTTTTTTCAAGAAAAACTTCGTAGTTTTGATCAAAACAACCATTGTCAATATATTCTATGGTTAAATTATCTTTATTTGATGAAATTGTTAAAGTTATTTTTCCAGATTCATTATCTTTGAATGCATATTTAAAACTATTTGTTAAAAGCTCAGATATTACTAAACCGATTGTTGTTGCTTTATCAATGTCAATCTCTATATCTTGAGTTTTATTAACTTCTATGGCTATATTTTTTTGATATAAACTTAAAAAAATGCTTGAGAGTTCTTTAATATAAGACGTTATTTCTATTGAAGACAGAGACTTGCCATGACATAGTTTTTCATGAACTAAAGCCATAGATTGTATTTTTGATTGAACATCTTTACACATATTTTTGACTCTGTCGTCCTCTAATTTTGCAGAACTCAATGTCATAAGAGATGATATAATTTGCATATTGTTTTTTGTTCTATGAAATAGTTCTCTTAGCAAAATCTCTTTTTCTCTTAATGCTACTTTAAGTTCTTCTCTTGAGGAAACAAGGTTTTCTATATCTATTATCAGCATTTTAAGTTCTATAGAATGATTTTCTTTCTCAAGGTATAATTTCATATTTTTCCATCTATAGCTTTCATTTTCTTTTATTCTTAAATGTATATCTTCTATTTTTTCCTTTTCTTTTGTTAGTCTATTAATTAAAAGTTCAAATTTTGGCCAGTCCTCGGGGTGGATAATATTTTTTAAGTCTGTGAAGTTGTTAAGTATAATTTCTTTTTTCATTTCGTAGCTTGAGGATATTCTATTTTTTGTCAGATCATAATTAATGTAATCTATATTGAATTCTTTTGAGATAAGGAATAATGTATTTTCTTTTTCTTTGTGTTTTTTTGATAGTTCTTCCCAGAGTTTCAAAGAATAATTGTGTGATTTGAGTAAAACTTCTATTTTAATAGATAATTCTATTTTACTTATAGGTAAGAAAATAAGTTCATCTACAAGTTTATTGAGATTATTAGACAACATACTTGCAAATTCATTTGTGGTAACAAGTAAGAAAGGAATAAAAAAGGAAAGGTTTTTTTTGAAATTAATTATTTCTTTTTCATTTTCTCTGAGTTTTATTCCATCAATAATTATTAAATCAAATGAATTATTGAATTCTTTTGCGTTTTGTAGTGGGATAATTTCAAATTTTTTGTTAAGAAAATTGATTAGTAAAGTGTGGTCTTCTTTATTGTTTATACATATTCCTATTCTTGCTTTTTTCATATATGCCTCTATTTATTAACTATGAAAGGTGCACCTGTCAATATTCCACTTAGATTTTTCCATGGGGCTCCCACTTTAATGCCATACTCTGTTATGGCAAATTCTCTTAAACTTTTTTCAAAATCTCCATTTCTCTTTTTGAGTATTCCAATAGTTTTGCTTATTTTTCCATCAACTTCTATATAACGAAGGAATAAAATATTGTCTATAAGATGTGTTATATTGTATTTTGTGGCTTGAAATTCTGTTGATATTATCTTTGAATCTTCATGTATTATGAATGTTGTTATTCCCAATTTTGTAAGAGATTTGTATAGGAGGGAAAGAGGTTTTATGCTTTCTTCATATCCAAAAAATTCTATTAAAGAGTTTATAGAATCTATTGCAAAGATAGTTATCTTATTTTCTACAAGTTGGTTTATTATATTTACAATAAATTCATTTATGAAACAATCTGGAACAAATGTTTCCTTTATAAATAACTTGTTTTGCTCTATTAGTGAACCGAGTTGGATATTTATTGATTCACATCTTTTTATAATACTGTCAATTGTTTCATCGAATGTATAAAATAATGTTTTATGATTCAACAAAGACAATTCTTTTATGAATTGTAATGCAAGTGTTGTTTTACCAACACCCGATGGTCCGGTAATCATAGTTGTAGAACCGTATGGCAACCCACCTTTAAGTAGTTCATCTATAGAAGGGACTCCAGACGAAAAATGTTCATTTTCTTTATAATGAATCTTAAATTTTGACTTAAGTATTTCTATATCTGGTATAACAAAAACTTTAATACCCTCGGGATAAAAATTATATTCATATTTTCCTTTAAGAAAATCAGAGCCCCTGTTTTTATAGACAATAACATAATTTCTGGCTTCTTCTTTTATTAAAGAAAAATAACAATCTACATTATATCTTATGTCTATGATATCAGCTTTATTTGGCTCTGGGTCTAAAGTAAAAAGAGATGTGATATTCTGTTGTCTTAAAAAAACAAAAAATGATAACATATATTTTAAAAATTGATAAGGGTTGTTTGCAAGAAATTTGAATTGAGTAATTGAATCAATAACTACCCTTGTTGGTTTTATATTTTTAATCGCAGTATATATCTTATGAGTGAGTGGATCTCTTTCTACATCAGCCGGTGTAAAGACATCATATATCTTATTTCTATGAAAAATTCAGATGAAGGGCTTATATCTAAAAAATTTATTTGTTCATTCCAGACATGAGGCTGTCCAATAACTTGGCTAAAGAGAAGAAAAATGATATAATATTTGTAAATAAAGGATGGAGATAAACTATGAAATTCAAGCCATATTCTCAGGAGGAGCTTGAGTTGTTTCCTGTAGATATA
>JBBFLL010000023.1:0-34199 GCA_037479045.1 Brevinematales bacterium
AATTCCCTCTTTTTTGCATGTTTTTATTGTATAAAACTATTTATAAAAATTTTTCCGTGAGGTTGTGAGACAGCCTCACATTCCAAAATGGATTGGTATAGCAATTTTTGCCTTAACATCAATTGCAGCTTCAGAGGCCTCTTCTACCGAATTCATTGTATAAGTTTGACCAAGTGGCAGCATTATTATATCGGCAGAAATATTTTTCATCTCTGGTATTCTTTCCGTATCACCAGTGTGATAAATTTTTGTGCCTGAAATTTCGATTACATAACCAACATATCCCTTTGATTTTGGATGAAAGGATTTTTTAATGTTGTATGCTGGAACTGTCATAATATTGTAATTATAAATCTTGTTCGTTGAAAAAGGTTTTACTGTTGCTACCTTAGCGTCTTTTATTCCTATGTTTATACCGGCTGGTATTAAAATTACTGTTTCAGGTTTGATAATTTTTTCGATGCTTTTTCTATCAAGATGATCCATATGATCATGGGTTATAAGAATAATATCTGCTTTTACGGGATTTTCGGATAAATTATAGGGATCGATATATATAACTTTTTCCTCTTCAATTCTGATGCTTGCCTGACCGAGCCACTTAATTTTGTTGATAATATTTGTCATAGAAAAACCTCCCTGAAATATTAAAAATATTAAAAGGAACTTTTTCATTTTTTACCCTCCCCAACTTTTATTTTAAAGAGAGAAACTATAGAAATTATAAGAAATAATACTAAAATTAAGAAAGGATGAATTTCTTCTTTAAATGGATCTCCCACCATTGCCTGTTGGCATGTAAAGACAAATAATATCAAGGAAAAAGCTATAATTACGAACTTTAAAAACATATTTAAATTATATTATTAACCTCAAAAAAAAGCAAGGAAAATTAATTGAAAAATAAAGTAAGTATTCATAACTTGAATTATTAAAAATAAAATGTTATACTTTTATGAGTGGGGAAGGTATGAGCTGGCATTCAACTACTATAGTATGTGTCAGAAAAAATGGTGAAGTAGCAATGGCTGGAGATGGTCAGGTTACTTTTGGAGATACTGTTATAAAAAGTAATGCGACAAAAGTAAGAAAATTATATAAAAATTCTGTTCTTTCTGGTTTTGCAGGTTCTGCTGCTGATTCTTTTGCCCTTCTTGAAAGGTTTGAGGTAAAACTTGAAGAATTTTCAGGTGATCTTCTCAGGGCAAGTGTGACTCTTGCGAAAGACTGGAGACTTGATAAGGCTTTAAGACAGCTTAATGCAATGCTTATAGTAGCAGATAAAAGTAAAACTTTTATTATTTCTGGAGATGGAAATATTCTTGAACCTGAAGATGAGATTGTTTCTATTGGTTCTGGTTCAGGATTTGCGAGAGCTGCAGGACTTGCTTTTCTTGAAAGTTCAAAGAATATGAGTGCAAAAGAAATAGCTGTCAAATCCCTTGAAATAGCTTCAAAAATCTGTATTTATACAAACTCACATATAACTGTTGAAATTTTATAATCAGGATCTTTTATGGATAAAATTATCAATTTTGAGCAAAGTCTTGACAGTTTTAAGCCTTCAACTGTGGTTGAATTGTTGGATAATTATATAGTAGGTCAGGAAAAGGCAAAAAAATTACTTGCTATTGCTTTAAGAAATAGAATAAGAAGAAAATATGTATCTGATGAGATGAAAGAAGAAATTTTGCCTAAAAATATTTTAATGATAGGTCCTACTGGTGTAGGAAAAACTGAACTTGCACGAAGAATGGCTTTGATTATAGATGCTCCGTTTGTTAAAGTTGAAGCTACTAAATTTACAGAAAGAGGCTATGTTGGTAGAGATGTAGAATATATGATAAGAGCTCTCGTTAATCATTCAATAAACCTGGTAAAATCAAGATTGAGGGAAAAATTAAAAGGTGAAATAGAAGAAGAAGTTACAACTTATATTGTAGATGAGTTGTATCAGTATGATAATGTTCGTGAATTGTTTCCTGATTTAAAAGGTAGTAAAAAAATAAAGCAAGAGATAAGAAAAGGAGTCTTAAAAAATTATTTTGATAGTTTTTTGATAAATATAAAGATAAAGAAAAAAAATCCTTTATTTCCTGGTATTCCAGACTTTTTACCTGGATTTGATGAGCCTGCAGAAATAAATGCTTTTTTTAGTGATCTAGGAATGGGAGGGACAGAAGAAGTAAAATCTATTTCTGTTAAAGAAGCAAAAGATATTTTGTTTCAGGAATTTATGGATAAAAAGGTCAATAATGATGAGGCTATAGAAATTGGACTAAAATGGGCACAGGAGATGGGAATAGTTTTTATAGATGAGATTGACAAAATTTCTGATAAGGCAAAAGGATATGGTCCTGAAGTCTCAAGAGAAGGAGTGCAAAGGGATTTACTTCCAATAGTAGAGGGAACGAATGTTAATACTAAATATGGTATTGTTAAAACAGATCATATTCTTTTCATAGGAGCAGGAGCCTTTCACGTATGTAAGCCATCAGATATGATTCCAGAACTTCAGGGTAGATTTCCTATAAGAGTTGAACTTGAAAAATTATCAAAAGAACATCTTAAGAGGATTCTAATTGAACCAAAAAATTCTATTATTAAGCAATATAAAGAATTATTAAAAACAGAAGGGATTAATCTCGAATTTGAGGATAGTGCAATTGACAAAATTGTAGAGATTGCAGAAAATATTAATAATAAACTTGAAGACATAGGTGCAAGAAGGCTTCACACAGTTATGGAATATTTACTTGAGGAAGTATCATTTAACGCACCTGATATGAAGGTTAAAGATTTTGTTATTACGAAGAAATATGTTGAGGAAAGATTGTCCTCAATAGTTGATAATACTTCACTTACACAGTATATACTTTAGGTAATTTTATGAAGTCTTTTAAGTTGATAGATTTTATTTTTATATTTTTTTTAATTGTGTTTATTTGTGTTTTTGGTTGGCAAGTTAACTTTAAGCCAGAAAATAAACTTGATCAAACTTATTATTCTGCTGTAGTTTTTGGAGCAGGAATAACAAAGTCTGGTAAACCGAGTCTGGCTTTAATGTACAGACTTGATAAAGCTACCGAGCTTTATAAAGACTTGAAGGTAAAAAAAATAATTGTAAGTGGTAAAATTCCAGAAACTATTGTGATGAGAAATTATTTACTTTTAAAACTTGTAAAACTTGAAGATATTATCATTGATATAAAAGGTATAAATACAGCCAATACAATTAAAAACATCAAAAAACTTGAAGAAGTTGATCCAAATTTTGACAGTTTTGTTTTTGTGAGTCAGAGATTTCATCTTGCAAGAATATTTTTGCTTGCTCATAAATATAGAATTAAGAATTTTTCGCTTGTTTCTACTGATTTGAAAGAAGTGGAAAAATTTGATAGCTTTATGATGAATTTAAGAGAGACTTTTGCTATTTTTAAGTCTTTGTTATTTGAATGATTATGAAAGCGTATATAAATGAAATTTTTACATCTATTCAGGGTGAGGGAAGCCTTGTTGGTTTACCATTCATATTTGTAAGATTTGCTGAATGCAATTTGAGATGTCCTTATTGTGATACAAAATTTAGCTGGGAAAGAAGTGAATTTTGTTATTTTGGTGAAGAGCAACTTGAGAATCCAATTTCTATAGATAAATTTATTGAAATAATTTCATCTTTGCCTTTCAATTATCTTTCTTTTACTGGTGGAGAGCCTCTTTTAAATTCTGAATTCATTGAAGAAGCAATTGAAAAGATTGATAAAAAGATTTTTATTGAAACTAATGGGACACTTTATGAAAAATTGTCTTCAAAACTTCTTGATAGAGTTTCTTTCTGGTCTATGGATATAAAATTGCCGTCTCTTATCAAAGAAGATTTGTTTGACACCCATATTAATTTTATTAATAATCTCAAAAAAATGAAAGGTGAACTTATTATTAAAGCTATTTTTTCTACTGAAACAGAAGAGGAAGAACTTTTTAAGGTTTATAAAATTGCCACTGATTTTTATAAAGTTAATGAAAGAGTAAAATTGATTTTTCAACCTTTTACTCAAAACGGAGAGATAAAGTTGTCTAAAAAGCAACTTGATATAATCTATTTAATTATGAAATCTCAGAATTTTGAAATCAGACTTATACCTCAAATTCATAAGATTCTCAGTTTGCCTTAAAAATTATGGAAAAATTTTTATACAAATATCGAAAGGAAAAGATACTCTGGAATATAGCATTAGTTTATCCTGAAAAATATTCCACTGGAATGTCGTCTCTTGGCTATCTATGGGTTTATCATATACTTCAGTCAATAAGCTGGGTTAATTGTGAAAGGGCATTTTATTCAGATGGTGATATAAAAACTATTGAAACTGGAAGACGTCTTAATGAGTTTGACGCAATTTTTTTCTCAATTTCTTTTGAAAATGATATTGTTAATATAGTTTCTATTCTTAAAAAGTCTGGAATAGAAATCTTCAAAAGGAATAGAAAAGGTCTTCCATTGATTTGTGTAGGTGGTATAGCTACTACTTTTTTATTCAATTATCTTAAATATTTTTCTGATTTTATATTTTCTGGTGATGCTGAAATTATTTTACCTAAGTTTATGGAGTTAATTAAGAACAAGACTAATAAAGAAGAAATAAATGCAATTTTTGAAGATGTAAAATATGAAGGTATTTACAAGAGTGAAGGAACAAATAATTATTTACCTTATTATTCAGCCAAAGATATAGAAATACCTCACTCCACAATAATTTCTAAAGAAGCCGAGTTTGAAAATACTGCCTTGATTTCAGTTTCAAAAGGATGCCTTTATCAATGTAAATTTTGTTTTGTTTCAAGGGTTTATGGAGAATATGAACCTTTTGATTTCAACGAAATTATAAAAACAGCACAAAAATTCAATGGGTTAACTGATAGGATTGGACTTATTGCTGCAACTCTTTCAAATCATCCTGATTTTGAAAAAATTGTTGATGAACTTAATAAAATTGGATTTAAGGTTTCATTTTCGGCTTTCAGAGTGGAAGGGCTGACAGAGAGTTTTCTAAATAAAATAATAGAAAATGAGAATAAAACTCTTGTTATAGCTCCCGAGACAGCATCATTAAAGCTCAAAAAATTTATTGGTAAAAATATTCCTGATGAGCTTATTTTTGATAAATTGAAGATTGCATGTGAATTTGGAATTAAGAGAATAAAACTTTATTTTATTATTGGTTTTCCGAATGAAGAAGAGGAAGATATAGAGGCTATTATAGATTTTATAAGAAAAACAAGAGAAATTTCAAATCAATATTCAAAGAAACATAATTATATTCCAGAAATAATAATAGACATAAATCCATTTGTCCCGAAACCTTTTACTCCTCTCTTTGAATATGAAATGGAGGATATTCAATCTTTGAAGAAAAAAATTATAAGAATAAAAAATTCTATAAGAAACTATGGCCGAATATTTGTCTATGGAGAAAGCCCAAAAAACTCACTTTTACAATATAGAATTTCAAAGAATAAAATTTCAATTGAAGAAATAATTAAACTTTCAGATTGAATAATCAATTTCTTCGGATACTTTTTTGTTTATTTTTTCTGCGAAAAGTAAATAAGCAGTGTGTCCTATCATTCTATCAAATGGACGAGTCATATTTTTCTTTATTCTTATGCCTCTTGAGAAAACTTCTATACACCTTATTCTGGTAAAACCAGTTTCTTCCATCCTTTCAACGGTAGCCTGAATTTGTTCAATGTTTGGAGAAAGAGTAGCGATATGTCCTCCACCACTTAAAGCCTGATGAGCATATTTTATAAGTGTCCAGGGTTCAGGCACATCTATAAAAATGGCATCAACGTCTGTTATTCCAAAACCTCCATCTTTGACAGGGTCTTTTAAGAAAAATTCTACATTTTGAAAGTTTCCAAGCCTTTCAAAATTTTTCTTTGCCATTTCGAGATGTTCCTCTTTTCTCTCAAAAGAGTAGATTTTTCCTTCATTTCCAACAATGTTTGATAGCAAAATGGTAAAAGCTCCAGAGCCACTTCCAATTTCTATGATTTTTGAACCATTTTTGATAGAAAGCTCCATTAGTATTATACCAGCTTCTTTAGGATAAACTATGGTTGTCTTTCGTTTCACTTTGAACATTATATCTGATGATGTTGGTTTTAAGATATAAAAAGGCTCGTTTGTATTGGAAAGTATGCAGTCTCCATATTCAAGATTTTCTGGAAAAACTATATTTCCCTTATGAGTCGAAAAAGATAGATTTTTTTGATATGTAAGTAAATATGTAGTTTTTTCATCATTGTAAACATAAATGAGATCACCTATTTTAATCACATAAACTCCTTCTAAATATTATAACTTAAATTTTAGGTTTTAGCATTTTTTTATAATTTTAGGTAATGAACTTAATTGTTTAATCTTGATAACGTTAACGAAAACGGCTGATTTAGTTTAAAAAATATTGGAAATTAGTAAATTTTAAAAATAAACGTAAATAGTTTTCTTAATCAGCCATATCTTTTTATAAAGATTAAAAATTAAAAAAGTTTTAAATATTGATAATTTTCAATTTTCTGTTAATATATATTAACAGCTTTTTTGGGGGAAAAAATGAACATTTTTGATCAGATTCTTAATGCCGAATGCCATGATCCACATTCTTTTCTTGGGGCTCACGAAATTGATAAAGGGGTGGTAATAAGGGTTTTTAATCCTCAGGCTATTAAGGTTTTTGTTATTGATGAAGAAAAAAATAAAGAAACAGAAATGTCTAAAGTTGATGTGGCTGGATTATTTGAATTGATTTTTAAAGATAAAAAGAAGATCTTTTCATATTCACTTAAGATAGAATATGATGTTGGAGTGCATATTACAAAGGATCCTTATTCTTTTTTGCCTACCATTACTGAATATGACCAGTATCTATTTAATGAAGGAAATCATTTTGAAATTTATAATAAACTTGGTGCCCATATTATGGAAGTCAATGGAGTGAAGGGTGTTAGTTTTGCAGTATGGGCTCCAAATGCAAAATCTGTAAGTGTAGTCGGTGATTTTAACAACTGGGATAGAAGAAGACATCAAATGAGAATACTTGGAAGTAGTGGTATATGGGAAATTTTTATTCCCGGACTTGTGGAACAAGATATTTACAAATTTTCTGTAAAACAGGCAACAGGTAGAATTGTTGATAAAACAGATCCTTATGGATTTTTTAATGAAGTAAGACCAAAGACGGCTTCTATAGTATGGAATATAGATAAATATAACTGGAATGATAAGGAATGGATTGATGAAAGAAAAAGTAGAGAGAACAATATTTCAAGGCCAATTTCTATTTATGAAGTTCACCTTGGTTCATGGAAAAGAAAGGTTGAAGAAGAAAATCGCTTTTTAACCTATAGAGAAATTGCTAATGATCTTGTAAACTACGTTAAAGAAATGGGATTTACACACATTGAATTGTTGCCTATTGAGGAACATCCACTTGATGCCTCCTGGGGCTATCAGGTTACAGGTTATTTTGCTCCCACGAGCCGTTATGGAACACCAGAAGATTTTATGTATTTTGTTGACACAATGCATCAAAATGGTATAGGTGTTATACTTGATTGGGTTCCGGGGCATTTTCCAAAAGATGATCATGGCCTTGCAATGTTTGATGGGACTGGGCTATATGAGCATCTTGACCCAAGAAAAGGTGAACATATGGATTGGGGGACAAAAATTTTTAACTATGGAAGAAATGAAGTGAGGAATTTTTTGATTTCTAATGCACTTTTCTGGATAGAAAAATATCACATTGATGGACTAAGGGTTGATGCTGTTGCATCTATGCTTTATCTTGATTATAGCAGAAAGGAAGGTGAGTGGGTTCCAAATCAGTTTGGTGGAAGAGAGAATCTTGAGGCTATAGATTTTCTTAAAAAGATGAATGAAGTTGTGTACGCAAGAAATCCAGGAGTTACAACAATAGCAGAGGAGTCAACAGCTTTTGGTGGAGTTTCTCATCCGGTTTATCTGGGAGGGCTTGGTTTTGAGTTTAAATGGAATATGGGTTGGATGCACGATACCCTTGTATACTTCACAAAGGATCCTGTATTCAGAAAGTATCATCAGGGAACTATAACCTTTTCAATGATATATGCTTATAGTGAAAATTTTATACTTGTTTTTTCACACGATGAGGTAGTTCATGGTAAAGGTTCTATGATTGGTAAGATGCCCGGTGATGAATGGCAAAAATTTGCAAATTTAAGGGTTCTTTATACCTATATGTGGACTCATCCGGGAAAGAAACTTCTGTTTATGGGACAGGAGTTTGGCCAGTGGAGTGAATGGAGTGAGGCAAGAAGTCTTGACTGGCATTTACTTCAGTATGAAAAACACTCTGGATTACAGAGACTTGTTAAGGATTTAAATAAACTTTATTCAAAAGAAAAGGCATTGTATGAACTTGATACCAATCCAAACGGATTTGAATGGATTGATTTTTATGATGCTGATAATAGCACTCTTGCATATATAAGAAAAGCAAAAGATGGAGGTTTTTTAGTAGTAGTTCTTAATTTTACTCCTGTACCGAGAGAAAATTATAGAATAGGTGTTCCAAAAGAAGGTTTTTATGAAGAAATTTTTAATTCTGATGCTGCTATTTATGGTGGGTCAAATATGGGTAATATGGGCGGAAAAGTAGCTGATAAAGTTCCATTTCATGGAAGACCATATTCTATAGAAATAACACTTCCTCCTTTAGGTGGTTTAATATTTAAAATTAAAGGAGATAAATGATGTTTAAAAATTTTTTTCAAAAAAGGTTTAAATTTTTACTTTCATTTTTGCTGGCTTTTTTTATTTCTTCCATTTTTTCTATTTTGTATTATTTTTATGATGACTCAAGGATTACAAGTTTTCTCAATACAATGGAAGCTAATGTAGAGGTGATAAATTACTTCTTTTCTTCTCTTGTTAAAGGTACCTATAAGGGAGATTTTACTGACAAAAAAAGAAAAAATATGAAAAATTTTATAATTCTTGCTATTGATGATGAGACGATTTATCAATATGGGGGTAGCTGGCCTTTTAATAGAAAAGTCTGGGCTGATTTTTTAAATCATCTTAACAAAAGCGAAAATCCACCGATGGTTCTTTTTGATATAATTTTTGCAGAACCGAGTGCATATCCAGAAAGTGATAAAGCTCTTATAGAAGCCTTTAAAAATTATAAAGGAGTGCTTGTTGAAGACTTGATTTTTGAAACATTCAGTTTAAGTGTGGGTAAGTATATTGATGATAAAGAGTTTATACTTAAAATTCTTGAGGGTAGAGGTGAAGGAGATGACTATTTTTCACCCAAAATACAGGCTTTGAAGCGTTTTGAAATTGATATTGAAGATAGGTTTCATATTACAAAATTTGCAAAGGTAAGTTCGATGATGAAAGAACTTGCTGACCATGTTGATATAGCAGGCTCTGCTAATGTAGATGTCTCTATCAATCCAACTACAAAAGTTCCGCTTGTTGTATCGAGTTTCTTTTATTATAGAGAAAACAATGAACTTAAATTAACTAATGTGTATTATCCTGCTATAGTTCTTTCTATGGCAGCAAAATTTTTTGATACAGATGTAAAAAATTTTGAGATAAAAGATAAAAACTTTATTTTAAAAAATGCTTTCTACAATGGTAAAAGGATTGATTTTACTATCCCTGTAGATAACGAAATTAAAATGAAGATTAACTATAAATCTTACCCGGGGAGTGGATTTATAAGAAAAATACCCTTTGCAAAATATAAGGAATATAATTTCAGTAGCAATGATATTGTATTTATTGGTATGTATTCAAGAATAGGGGCTTTTGATATTCATCAGTCTCCTTTTGGTCAGATGTATGGTATTGAGCTACTTGCATATAGTCTTGGGACAATACTTAATAGGGATTTTATAGTTGACAGGAGGAGTTTGACAACTGATTTTCTTTATACCTTTGGTGTTGCGTTTGTTTCTGGATTGCTTGTTTGTTTTGGGACGGTTTTTGCTATAATTGCTATTTTTATTGCAATTTTATTGCCACTACTTTTTGGAATTTTATTTTTCATTTCTGGTTATAGTATTATTTCGCTTACTCCGATTATTTCATCACTTATTGTTGTTATTATAATGCAGGTTTATATGCTTTTGACGGAAGAAAAGGATAAGAAGAGAATAAAAGGTTTATTCTCAAGTTATGTTAATCCAAAACTTGTTGATATTCTTATTCAGAATCCAGAAAAACTGAAACTTGGTGGAGAGGAGAGAAAGGTTACTATTCTCTTTTCTGCTATTAAGAATCTTGAAGAAATTTCAGATAAATTTTCTGCTAAGGAGATGGTTGATTTTCTTAACAACTATTTTTCTAAAATGGCTGATATTGTTATAAGTTCAGATGGAACTCTGGATAAGTATATTGGGGACAATGTTATGGCTTTCTGGGGAGCTCCTATAGAAATAGAAGATCAGGAGTATAAAGCCTGTGAAGCGGCAGTGAAAATGCTTTATACTGTTGAAGAATTAAACAAAGAATTAATACAGAAAGGCATTCCAGCAATAAACTTAACGATAGGTATTAATACTGGTATAGTTGTTGTGGGAAATGTAGGTTCTGAGCAACAGACAAATTATACTGCAATAGGTGATAATGTAAACCTTGCTTCAAGAGTAAAAGGTTTAAACAAATATTTTCATACTCATATTATAATTACAGAAAATACTTATGAAGCTATTAAAGATAGGTTTTATACAAGGGAGCTTGACCTTACAAAAGTAAAGGGTAAAACAAAGCCAGTGAGAATTTATGAAGTTATTGATATTAAAGAATAGTGGAGGGGTAAAATGACAAAAAAGTTTAAAAATCTTATATATATTTTGAGTGTGAGTCTTGTTTTTACTTTTCTTGTTGTTTTATTCTACTATATGCCTGAAAAATATGATTTTTTTAATATTGGAAAGTTATTAAAGAGAATTGAAAACATTTCTCTCTCAATGAGATTCAATACAACAGCTCAGTCAAAGTCAGAATTTTCAAGGGGCTGGACGAGTCTTAAGGGGGGAAAAGGATATTATAGAAATATAAGGCTTGTATTACTTGATAATGTGAGTGTTTCAAAATTTGGTTCTCTTAATTTTGACTATGATGTATGGGCGGATCTTATTGATCATATTAATAATATGGAAGAAGCAAAACCAAAAATTGTCTGGTTTGATATTAACTGGAAATATGAAGGAAAAAAGGAAAATTTTATTAACTCCATAAAAAATAAAGCTGTAATTAAGGGAGAGAGTATAATTTTAGAGAGGTTTATGGAAGCAGAAGATAAAGCAAAGCATATTTTATCTTACGATTCAGAAATTGCAAAATCAATTAAACCTTTTGAATTAAAACTCGATTTTGTTCCAGAGATTAAATCATACCAGAAAATCAATTCTTCTTCAGCGGATATACTTGCTGCTTTTCATCTTGTCGGTTCTGGAAATATTGACACACAAAGGGATGTATATAATTTGGCACCAATGATCGTTAAAGTCCAATATTATTTAAAAAATGGGAATGATATAAAAATTACCAATATCTTTTATCCTTCGAGTGTTCTTCTGGCTGTTGTAAAGATTCTTGATTCAGATATTACAAATGTCTTGTTTTTGAAAGATAAGATTGTTGTAAAAGATGCTTTGTATGATAATAAAAGAATAAATTTTGAAATACCAGTTGATAAGAATTATTGTGTTAATGTGAACTATCGTGGAAGAAGCAAATCTGGTTTCCTGAATACACTTTCTCTTAAAGACTTAAAAAGAGCAGGTATTCCAAAAGATTCTATTCTTTTGTTTGGAATAGATATAGAAGGATTAACAGGTAACCAGTGGCTTTCTCCTCTTGGTAATCTCAATAGTACGGAACATCTTGCGTATGCACTTGGAACTATTTTGAATAGAGATTTTTTGTATGAATTACCGGCTTTTATAAATATTATTTATATATTTTTACTTGTTATTACTATTTCTTTTCTTGCTGGTAGAAAGATTTCATACGCTGGTATTTCAGCAATTATAGGAATAGTTTTACCAATCGCTTTAGGTTTTGGTTTATTCTTTATGCGAATTATCATTATTACATTCATTCCTTTGATTACGGGTGTTTTCAGTTTGACCTTTGGTCAGATATATCTTTTGCTTACTGAAGAGAAGGAAAAAAGGCAGATTAAGGCTACTTTTTCAAAGTATGTAAGT
Source organism: Brevinematales bacterium (assembly GCA_037479045.1). Classification (GTDB taxonomy): domain Bacteria; phylum Spirochaetota; class Brevinematia; order Brevinematales; family JAOACQ01; genus JAOACQ01. The sequence goes on from JBBFLL010000023.1 coordinate 12,277, forward strand.
CCAGAGTTTGTTAATATTCTTGTTGAAAATCCAGAGCTTGCAAAGCAGGGTGGAGTGGAAAAGGAAGTTACGATGCTATTTTCTGATATAAGAGGCTTTACAACCCTTTCGGAAGGAATGAGTGCGAAGGAATTAATTGATTTTCTTAATGATTATTTATCTATTATGACAAATATTTTGATGGAAAATAAAGGAACGCTTGATAAATATATTGGTGATGCTATTGTTGGATTCTGGGGTGCACCTGTAGATTTAGAAGATCATGCTTATTATGCCTGTTTGTCGGCAGTTAAGATGATGAAGGCTCTTAAGGAGTTTAATGCAAGAATGGAATCGCTTGGCAAGAATAAAATAAATATTGGAATAGGTCTTAATAGTGGAAAAATAATTGTTGGAAATATTGGGTCTGAAAAGAAGATGAACTATACTGCTGTTGGCGACACAGCGATTCTTACAGAAGAGTTGCAGGATGAAAATAAAACTTACAATACAAATATAATCATAAGTGAGTTTACTTACGAAAAAGTTAAGAATTATGCGAAAGTAAGAGAGCTTGGAGAATATAAGGCAAAGCACAGGGATAAGCCTATAAAGATATATGAATTGATAGATATAAAAGAAAAGATTTAATCTAATATTTTTATCTCAAGAATTCTATCGAGTCTGAAATTTCTTTCTTCACCACTTTTATGACAGAAGCCTGATAAACCTTTATAGGTTTTGCTTGCGTATTCCATTGTTCCAACTTTTTTTGGGGTTATGATTCTTTTGCTTTTTTCGTCATTTTTCTTTAAATATGTTATTTCTATATTTTTATTTTCTTTTATTGCTTTTTCTATTAATTTTTCTTTTTCAACCACCGGGTTTTTTAATTCAGACTCTATATAACGAGATTGAGTCATAAAATTTATAATTCTTCTATCTATAAAGATCTGTTTTTTAGTTATGGGCTTTTTGAGTTTTAAGCCTTCGAGAGAAGTACATCTACTTAAGGCTACATAGATTTGTCCCGGTGAGAAGGCTCCTTTTCCTATATCAAGAATGAGTTTCTTGAATGTTTTACCCTGAGATTTATGTATAGTTATTGCCCATGCAAGTTTAACGGGATATTGATAGAAACTCCCAATCTCATTTTTTGTTATCACTCCATTTGCTCTATCGTACTCATAGTCAAATATTGTCCACTCAAATGGTGGGACAAATATTATTTCATTGTTTTCTGTTTCGATCTTCAGTTTTTCTTCAAAAATCCCTTGAAATTTTCCTATTGTTCCGTTTACAAAACCCTCTTCTGGATTATTTACTAACATCATTACCTGTGCATTTTTCTTTAAGATAATATCTTTTTCTGTAGGAAGATATTCAAGGGGAAAATCACCTTCAATTATGCCTTCAAAATGATAGCTTTTACCTTTTAAGCTGGATAGTTTTTCTTCATTGATTTTTCTTGCGGTCTCATTGTATGGAGTAATATAGATTGAAAAATCATCTTCCTCTTTTTCTATTAAACAATTTTGATTTATAAATTCTATGTCAGATTCATCAATTGTTCCATTTCTTATTTTGTTTAAAATTTCAATAAATTTTTCGTCTTTTTGTCTATAAATTTTTTCAAATTCTACGATTTTTAGTTCTATTTCTTTTATAGCATTTGCTGAAAAAAAGTAAGGAGTATCATAAAGTTCTTCAAATAGTTCCTTTTCTTTTGTTGTGACAACAGGGGGAAGCTGGTAGAGATCACCTATAAGTAAAAGTTGTTTGCCTCCAAAAGGAAGATTATTTTTAAGTATTTTTTTTAATATTTCATTAATAAGGTCAAAAAGATCAGCTCTTAACATTGAAACTTCATCTATGATTATTAACTCAAGAGATTTTATGAGTTCTATTTTTTTGTTTCTTGATATTATTTCTTCCAGATCGGAAATTGTTTCTCCGGGAAAGATTTTGAAGAACGAGTGTATTGTTTGTCCGCCTACATTTATAGCGGCAACTCCAGTAGGGGAAAGGACAACATATTTAAGTCTTGTATGTTCGAGAAAATATTTAAGAAATGTTGATTTTCCTGTTCCAGCCTTCCCGGTTATGAAGATATTTTTTCTACTTTCTATTAAAGTTAATGCTTCTTTAAATTGGTCATTTATTTCAATCATTTTACTTTACAATTATATAATAATTTTATCTTTTGTGCAAAATATAGAAAAAATGTATTTTACCGAAAATATTATTATGATTGAGATAGTAAAAAGCTCTAATGGATTATTGACAGTTAAAAAGGATGGAAATTTTCTTCTCAGTTCCTATGATCCATTAAAGGAAATAAATAGATATATTTCTAACCTCAGTATAAAAAGTGATGAATTTTTGATATTGTTTGGTAATGGACTTGGCTATTTATCTGGTGAGTTGTCAAAAAAATACAAAACTTATGTCTTTTTACCTTTTGAAGAAGAAAGAGAGTTTTTGCAAAGTGGTGTTGTTGAAATAACACCATCAAATATTTTAGATATTCTTGAAAGTGAGTTGTCAAACGTTAAAAAGCCTAAAATAGTTTCACTTGAATCATACAAAAAACATTTTAATAATGAATACTTTGAGTTTGAAAAGATGATAATTTTAAATACAAAAATAGCTGTAGAGAATATAAAAGTAACATCATTTTTTATTAAGGTCTGGTTTTTTAATTTTTTAAGAAATATTTTATTAGGTTTAAAAAGAAATTATAAATTTCTTGAGAACGTTAATAAGAGGACTGACAAAGATATTTTGATATGTGCTTCTGGTCCATCTCTTAATGAGAATATTCAATTTATAAAATCTCATAGAGATAAATTTGTTTTGTTTTCTGTTCTTTCTGCGGTTAAAACACTTTCATATTATAACATTAAACCTGATTTTGTTTTTATAACAGATGGTGGAGTTGCAAATAGTTTTTATATTGAGGATTTGCCAGAAGATATTTTGATTTTTGCTGATGTTTACTCTTCAAGTAGCTTTTTATCAAAGGTCAAAAATGAAGTTGTATTTTTTAATTTTTGTGATGAAATAAAAAATCCAGCCTTTATGTTAAAATATCCATCTGTTAGCATTTCCGCAGCCAGAGTAGCTTCAAAAATTACTGATGGAAAAATTGTGTTCTGCGGTTTTGATCTTGCTTATTCTAAGATTTATGGCTCTCATTCATTTCCTAATGTTTTTACTTCACCTTTTTTAAAAAGGTTTAATAGACTTTATAAGATTGAAAATTATATTTTTTCATTTTTAAAGAGAAATGATCTTGATTTTTCAGATAGAATTACCAATAAACAGTTTATGTTAGTAAAAGAAAATATTAAAAATGAATTTAAAGATTTCTATTTTCTTCCAAACATTACGGGACTTAAGTTTTTAAAGGAATTTCAAGAATTCAGTTTTAGTAAAAATGAATGTCTTTTAAAAACCACTTTTATTTCAGAAAAAAAAGATGAAATCAAGAATTTTATAAATATGCTTGAAGAAAAAGAAATTTTAAATAAAATTCTTATGAAAGAAAGAATAAAAAATATCAATTTTAATAATGAATTAATTATGAAAAAAATCCAATCTATAGTAAAAAAAATTAAAACACAAATCCAAGATTAAGGCCAATAATGTTTACATAGGTGGTGTCCATTGCAATTCCAGTTTTTGCTCTATTGACATCTACCATAGGCCACAAAAATTCAACATATGGTTCAATTAAAAACTTTTCGGCAATTATAAACTTATAGCCAACATAGGTATCAATAAAATTTACGAGGAAATTAAATTTTGTCTCTCCTGTGTCTGGATCTGAGGCAATTACGTTATCATATCCATAGCCTAAGGAAATAGCTGGTCCTTCAAGTCCTTTATTAAAGGGATTATATGAAACTAACAAAATATAAATAAACGAATCAACTCTATTCCCAACTCTATTTTTATAGGTTTCTACAACGCCATGCCTTAATTTTAAAGAAAGGAAACTGAAAATTTCCTGTTCAAATGAAATACCAAAACCATATCCTTCATTACTTAAACCTTCTGTGCTCCATCCTAAGTCTATAGCAATGATACTCTTTCCTCTCTCGAGAGAATACGTCATTCCACTTATCATTAACAAAATTAAAATAAATCTTTTCATTTTTATACCTCAAATTTCAGATTTGAATATTAAAGAAACTTCTCTTAAAAACCAGTACTCTGGCACATCTTTTCTTATTTTTCTCTTTTGAAGAATCAAGTTATTTCCATATCCTTCTTCATAATTTGGTTCATTACCCCATGTGAGTATAAAGTCAAAAGAAGTTTTTTTATATAAAATGTTAAATTCTCCAGAAGAAAATATCAAGCCAAACCTTGTCATAGGGATATCTGATCCCCACCCGCCATCAGAGGCTTTAGATTCACTATAATGCTGTATATCATAATCTGAACTGAAGAATAAGCCAATCCTATTTAAAAGTAAAGGCATTTTAAAACCAAAATATATTTCATATTTATATCTGAAATACTTAAGATTGTCTGGAATATTTTCGTATAGCCAGACATCACTATCTTTTTTTGTACCAAGAAAATATCTATAATATAAAGTTTGAAGTATATAAGATTGGAAATATTCAAGGTCAAGTTTAAGTTTTGTTGATAAATAGTACTTTAAATAAATTTTTGAAAAATTTTCTATGGAGTATACATTTTCGTTTATACTTGAATCATAAAAATTTGAATAAATACCAATACCTCTTCCGCAATATTCATTATACCAGCCAGTTCCAGCAACTATACCTAATGGAATTTCAAGAAAATTAAAAGGAGAATATTTAAAGTCAAGGTTTACATTTACTGAAATAGGTGAGATGTTGAAAGCAAATTTTGTTGTAAAAATCTGCTCTCCTAAAGAAGCATTCTCAAGGTAGTAAAATTCGAGCTTTGTTAATGGTCTTACAAAGACTATATTTGAGTTGTTGATATATTTTTCAGCATCAAGATAAATAAAATACCCAGTTTTGTTTGAAATATCGCTTTTTATGCTTACTTCTTTCATTTTTTCAGAAACCATTTGTGCAAAAGCTATATTTACTGATAATGCTAAAAGAAATATTTTTTTCATACACTTCCTCGAAGTAAAGGATTAATCTATAATTTTAGTTTAAAATTTATAAAAAAGCAAATTAAAAAAATTTATTTAATAATTTTGTGTTTTTTTTAAAACAGTATTAAAATAAATAACCAATTATTTATTTTAATGGAGGTACAAAATGCCTAAGTCAATAAAGACAATGGATGGAAACAATGCAGCAGCATATGTGGCATATGCCTTTACCGAGGTAGCCACTATTTATCCTATTACTCCGTCATCAACCATGGCGGAATATTGTGATGAATGGGCTTCACAGGGAAAGAAAAATATGTTTGGAACTGTTCCACAGATTACAGAAATGCAATCTGAAGCAGGAGCAGCAGGTGCTATGCATGGGGCTTTACAGGCTGGTAGCCTTGCAACTACCTTTACAGCTTCTCAAGGGTTGTTACTTATGATTCCAAATATGTATAAAATTGCTGGTGAATTGTTGCCAGGTGTTATGCATGTAAGTGCAAGAACAGTAGCAAGCCATGCCCTTTCAATCTTTGGTGATCACTCAGATGTTATGGCTACAAGGCAAACTGGTTATGCTCTTCTTGCAACTGGATCAGTTCAGGAGATTCTTGATATTGCTCCAGTAGCTCATCTCGCAGCTCTTAAGTCAAGAGTTCCATTCCTTCATTTCTTTGATGGTTTCAGGACCTCTCATGAGATACAGAAGGTAGAAGTTTGTGATTATTCTGATTATGAAAGTTTGCTTGATAAAGAAGCACTCAGAAGATTCAGAGAAAATTCTCTTTCAAGTGAAAATCCAGTAACAAGAGGAACTGCTCAGAATCCAGACATATTCTTCCAGGCTAGAGAAGCATGCAATAAATTTTATGATGCTGTTCCAGATATAGTTGAACACTATATGCAGGAAATGAAGAAATTAACAGGTAGAGAATATCATCCTTTTATGTACTATGGTGCAAAGGATGCTGAAAATATCATTGTGGCTATGGGTTCTGTAACTGACCTTGCAAAGCCAGTTATAGATTACTTAATGAGTAAAGGAGAGAAAGTTGGACTTATTACTGTTCATCTTTACAGACCTTTCTCTGCGAAATATTTCTTTAATGTTTTACCAAAGACAGTAAAAAGAATATGTGTGCTTGATAGAACAAAAGAACCAGGAGCAGTTGGAGAACCTCTTTATCTTGATGTAAAATCTTTATTCTATGGTAAAGAGAATGCTCCATTGATTGTTGGTGGTAGATATGGACTTTCTTCAAAAGATACCACTCCAGAACAGCTTATTGCTGTATTTGATAATTTGAAACTTAAAGAACCAAAGGATAGATTTACAGTTGGTATTGTTGATGATGTAACATTCCTTTCTCTTCCAGTTGGACCATCAGTCAATGTTGCTCCACAAGGAACTTATGAAGCAAAGTTTTATGGTATTGGTTCAGATGGAACAGTTGGTGCAAATAAAAATTCTATTAAGATCATAGGTGATAATACAAATAAATATGCTCAGGCTTATTTTGCCTATGACTCTAAAAAGTCGGGTGGTGTTACAATTTCTCACTTGAGATTTGGTGATAAGCCAATTCATTTGCCATATCTTGTGACAAATCCAGACTTTGTAGCTTGCCATGTTCCAGCTTACCTTGATAAATATGATATGCTTAAGGGATTAAAGAAGGGAGGAGTATTCCTTCTTAACTCTATCTGGGATGAAAAGGAAGTTTTAAATCATATTCCAAATTCTATGAAGAAATATATGGCAGAAAATGACATTAAATTCTATATCATAAATGCTACAAAAGTTGCTGAAGAAATTGGGCTTGGAGGAAGGATTAACACTATTATGCAATCTGCATTCTTCAAAGTTACCAATATTATTCCTTACGAAGTTGCAGTTAAAGAAATGAAAGATGCTATAAAGAAAACCTATGGTAAGAAAGGTGATAAAATTGTTTCTATGAACGAAGCCGCAGTGGATAGAGGTGGACAAGTTACTGAAGTAAAAGTTGATCCTTCATGGAAAAACCTTGAAGTTGAAAAGAAGAAAGATGATCCAGAACTTCCAGAATTTATCAAAAAAGTAATGATACCTATAAATAGCCTTGAAGGTGATAGCTTACCTGTTTCTGCCTTTGTTGGTAGAGAAGATGGTACATTCCCAGCAGGTACAACTGAATATGAAAAGAGGGGTATTGCAGTTAATGTTCCTGAGTGGAAGAGTGAAAATTGTATCCAGTGTAACCAGTGTGCCTTTGTTTGTCCACATGCTGTTATAAGACCATTCCTTCTTGATGAGAAGGAAGCAAGTGGTGCTCCAGCAGGAACAACTATGCTTCAGGCAATAGGAAAAGGGCTTGAGGGTTATAAATACAGAATTCAGGTTTCTGTTCTTGACTGTACTGGTTGTGGTAATTGTGCTGATGTATGTCCTGGCAAACAGGGGAATAAAGCTCTTGAGATGAAACCTCTTGAAAGTCAGATGGCTGAAGCAGAAAGATGGAAATACTTTGAGAAGAATGTAAAATATAAAGATAATTTGATGGAAAAGACGACGGTTAAAGGGTCTCAATTTGCAAGACCACTCTTTGAGTTTTCTGGTGCATGTGCAGGTTGTGGTGAAACACCTTATATTAAGGTTATAACTCAGCTTTATGGTGAAAGAATGATTATTGCTAATGCTACTGGATGTTCTTCAATTTATGGTGGTTCTGCTCCAGCGACTCCATATAGAGTAGGGGATAGAGGTAAAGGTGTTGCCTGGGCTAATTCACTCTTTGAAGACAATGCTGAATACGGTCTTGGAATGGAACTTGCAAATAGAAAATTAAGAAATTATATCGAAGAGCTTATGGACAAGGCAATTTCTGAAGGTATAAGTGCTGAGATGAAAGCTCTGTTTGAAGAATGGAAGAAAGTAAAAGATGATGCTTTAAAGTCTGAAGAAGTTTCAGAAAAGATCAAGGCTCTTCTTAAGAAAGAAAGTTCACCTACGCTTAAGAAAATTCAAGAGCTTGAAAAATATCTCTCCAAGAAATCTATCTGGATTATTGGAGGAGATGGCTGGGCTTATGATATTGGATATGGTGGACTTGACCACGTTATTGCTACAGGTGAAGATGTAAATATTTTAGTTTTAGATACAGAAGTGTATTCAAATACAGGTGGACAATCCTCAAAATCTACTCCAACAGCTGCTATTGCAAAATTTGCAGCAAGTGGTAAGAGGGTAAGAAAGAAAGATTTAGGACTTATGGCTATAAGTTATGGATATGTCTATGTTGCTCAGGTGGCAATGGGAGCAAATAAGAATCAGTTTATGAAAGCAATTTTAGAAGCAGAAAGCTATCCTGGTCCATCACTTATTATAGCTTACTCACCATGTATTAACCATGGTCTTTATGCAGGTATGGGTAAGTCTCAGGAAGAAGAGAAGAGAGCTGTTGAGGCTGGTTACTGGCATCTCTGGAGATATGATCCAAGACTTGAAGCAGAAGGAAAGAATCCGTTCCAGCTTGATTCCAAGGAACCAACAGCAAGTTTCAGAGATTTCTTGATGGGAGAAGTAAGATTTGCTTCATTAGCTAAGACAAACCCAGATGTAGCAGAACAACTTTTCAAAGCAGCTGAAGAAGATGCAAAGAAAAGATATGCTACTTACAAGAGGCTTGCAGGTTTATAATTCACTAAAAGTATAGAGGGGGATATGCGATGTGCATATCCCCTTATTTTTTGAGGTAAGGTTTATGGATATTATAGCTATTTTATCATTATTTATTGCAGCGATAGCTAATGTAATGGGTTCTTCTTTTATCAAATATTCTTCGCAATTTAAAGAAAACTTAGCAATTTTTCTTTTGTTTAATTTTTTTGCAATATTAGTTTTTGGTGGGTCTTTTCCTTTTTATGTTTATGGTTTGTCAAAATTGAAATTGTCTATAGCTCAACCTATCTTCCTTGTTGTTTCTTATTTGTTAATTGCAATAGTGTCAATTTTGTTTTTTAAAGAATCTTATTCGTGGATTAAAATTTTGGGAATGATAGTTATAATTATTGGTGTTGTACTTGTTGCAAATGGGTGAGGATGCTGAATGCTAAAAAAGGTTTCTATTATTACAGGTGTTATTACTGTTTTTTTGGCAATTTTACTTATAACATATGGTTTACTTAATCCATCAGAAAGGAATTCTAACTTTTATTTCTGGGTTGTAAATATTTTTGACATTTTCTTTGTTATAACAGTAGTTTCTGGTCTTATAATTTCGATTAAAAGTAGGTTTTTTGCCTTTGTGATTACTTTTTCTTTTCTTTTGTTAATTTTCTTTTCATCGATTTTATTAATTGTTTTGAGAATAAGTTTACCGTTTTTTGTGTATCTTATTTTTGATTTTATAACATTGGTTGTTATTTCGGGATTTATTGGTAATTTAATTTTTAATAAATCTTGAATTAATATATTTTAAATATCTTTCCAAGAAATAATATTAAAGTTCCAGCAAGCCATACGCCGAGTATCCAGATTATCAGAGAATTTTTTGATTCTGAAATGCTTTTTAAGAGTCTTATTTCAAGCTCTTTTATTTCTCTTCTTATCTCTTCAATTGATTTTCTATTTTCATCAATTTTAGCTTCAAGTTCTAGACGCATAGCCTGTTGTTCTTTTTTTATTTCTTCAATTTTAGCTTCAAGTTCTAGACGCATAGTCTGTTGTTCTTTTTTTATTTCATCAATTTTAGCTTCAAGTTCTAGACGCATAGTCTGTTGTTCTTTTTTTACTTCTTCAATTTTAGCTTCAAGAGATAATTTTAATATATCCTGTTCTCTTTTTAAAGTTTCAAATTCTTCTTTTGATTCGAGACGAAAATTATTCAAACCTTCTTTTGTTGCCTGTTCTTTTTTTATTTCTTCTATAACTTTATATAATTCTTCTACTATCTCTTCAGCTTGTTCTTCACCTAAACTTTTCTGAAATGTTTTGTAAATTTGAACGAAAGGAACAGAAACCCGCATTTTGCCCATAAATATTTACCTCTTTTATATATAAGTTTAGCATAGTGTAGTTATGATGTCAAGTTTTATACATAGCCTTTTTTGAGTAAATAACACAAAGTTTGATTTATTCTTAATTACAGGTTAAAATTTTATATAGTTGAGGTAAATATGTTTGATAATTTTCTTATAATTGTAAATCCATTTTCAGGTAATGGAAAACCAATTAAAACCTTACCACTTGTGAGAAAGATTTTTGACAAACACAAAATTAATTATAACCATATAGTAAGTCATTCGAGAGAAGATACAATAGCTTTTATAAACAAATGGTCAAATACTGAATTTAATAAAATTCTTCTTCTTGGTGGAGATGGGACTATAAACGAAGTTTTGCAAGATGTAATTGATAGAAATTTTTCACTTGGGGTCTTGCCAGTAGGAAGTGGTAATGATATGGCAAAAAATCTTGGTTTTAAGCCACCTTTTAAGGAAGAATATATTATTGATATAATTAATGGGGAAGAGAGGTTAGTTGATATAGTTAAGTGTAATGATAGATATTTTTGTAATGAACTTGGAGTAGGTTTTGCTGCCAAAGTTGCCCATGATTACAATAAATCTTTTTTCCTTAGAGGTAAAGCAAAATATTATTTTCAAATTTTTAAAAATATCATTTTTTATAAAGCAAATAAACTATTTATTTCTGCAAGTTCAAAATATAGTGAAGATGTTTTTTTAATAAGCGTAGGTAATGGAAAAACTACGGGAGGTGGCGTTCCTTTAACTATAGAAGCAGAAGTAGATGATGGATATCTTGATGTATGTATAGTTAAAGATTTGCCTATAGTTAAAAGGCTTGAAAATTTACTCAAAGCACTTAATGGGAAACATCTTTCACTTCCTTATGTAAGTTATTATAACAATAGAGTCAGAAGAAGAAATGATAGCCCATATGGATGGAGAAATGTTTAATACAAGAAAAATGGAGTTGACAATATTACCAAAAAAGTTAAAATTTATATTTAAACAACAGTAGAATGGGGAAAGTTATGGTTGTAGGTATACTTATGATAGATTTGATAATTCCATATCAAGAAACTATAAAAGAAAGACGAAATATAATAAGAAGTTTAAAAGATATGATAAGAAAAAAATTTAATGTAAGTGTTTCAGAAGTCACAGACACAGAAGAAGTAAATAGTAGGGCACAGCTTGCAGTTGCGGCTGTTTCTAATGATAGCTCATATTTACAGAGTATTCTTGAGAATGTCTATAATCTTGTAGATAGTTTTCATGGTGATAAAATTGTAAGTTATAAAACAGAATTAATTCAGTATGAGTAGATTATGTATAAGAGATTGGAAGCAATAATAACTGGAAGGGTTCAGGGAGTAGGCTTTCGATATTTTGTTGAAATTAAAGCTAATGAGCTTGGAATAGTCGGTTGGGTGGCTAACCAGTGGGATGGAAGTGTTAAAGTTGTTGCCGAAGGTAAGGCAGAAAATATAGATTTATTTCTCAAAGAATTGTGGAAAGGTCCAAGACTTGCTTATGTTGAAGATGTTAAGTCAAGTATAACTGATATTGAAAAGTTAAGTTTTATTTCATTTGATATAAGGTTTGGAGAATGAAAAAGTTTATTTTTCTTTTATTTATTATAAATTTGTCTTTTGCTCTTGAAGAACCAAAAGAACCTTCTTCCCCTGTTGTTGAAGAGAATTTTTCAACAGAATTGCCATCAATTCCTGATCCTTTTAAGGAGATAAAAACAAATTCATTTTTTCTTATTAAAGCAAAGATTACACTTTATCCTTATCAATCGGTTGAAAGGGTTTTAGCTTTTTCAAATTTACAAATAGTAGTAACAAACTTGACTAATTTCTCAATCTATGAGGTTCAGAAAATCGAGATAAAAAAATGGAAGGCAAACCATATATCAAACAATATGTATTTATTTATGCCAGAAAAATATGATTTTTATTTTTATAATAAAAAGGAACCCTTTGAAATAACTGGAAATATTGAATTATTTAATATTCTTTCAACAAAAGAAGAAAAATTTTACTCTTTTTTTTATGATTACTGGATTTCTGGTAAGAATAAATATTACAGATGGAAAAATTCTAAATCGGTTGTCTTTGATTATAATTTCACTCACCCACTTGAAAATGTTGTTTACAAAATTGAATTTTTGTGGTGAAATTTATGAAGATAAACCATATGAAAAATTTTCAGGTTTTTCATACCTATGAGGAATCAAACTGTCCATATTTTAAAGACTTTAGAGTATGTAAAGCAGAAATTTATTTGTATGATGAGAGTGTTTTATTTGATGCGTATTCTTTGCTTTTATCAGAGGGCTTCAGGAGAATAAAAAATTTTTTTTATAGAAATTCTTGTCCTGATTGTAGTGAGTGCAGACCATTAAGAATCGATATAAAGAATTTTAAGCCTGATAAGTCTTTGAGAAGAATATTAAAAAAAAATCAAGATATTAAAATTGAATTGAAAAAATCTGAAATAGATTTTAAAAACTTTTTCCTCTACCAGAAGTATATTGCCGAGATTCACAAAAGAAAATTGAGACCGTCAGATTTAATAAGCGAATTTGAATGCATTCATACAGGCTATCCTTCAATAATCCAGATGAATTATTATGCTGGCGAGAGTCTTGTGGGTGTTGGTATAGTAGATGAAACTCTTGATGCTTTATCTTCTGTTTATTTTTACTATGATCCAGATGTGAGAAAAAGAGGGCTTGGTTTTTTCAGTATAATGAAAGAAATAGAACTTGCAAAGGAAATGAACAAGAGCTATTTGTATCTTGGATATTATATTAAGGATGTTATAAAAATGAATTATAAAATTAGATTTAAACCTTATGAAATTTTTGATGGGGAAAAATGGGTAAAATATTTTTAATACTGCTATTTTCATTTGTAAATCTATACAGTTTTGATATAGTTCTTGTAAAATATCCGAAAGGAGATTATTATAATGCAAGAAAGGGGGTTAAAAATTTTATTTCTGAACTAAAAAAAAGAACAAATGTCAAAGTTGACGATAAAATTTATGAATTATCACTTGATGATATTAATATTTTTGAACATTATTTTTTAATTATTAATGGGCATGTTCCTATTGAACTTTCTGAAATAGAAAAGAAGAATCTTAAAATTTTTCTTGAAAATGGTGGGTTTTTATTTGCAAATGATGATTATGGTATGGATAAGTCATTCAGAAAGTTGATGAAAGAAATTTTTCCAGATAAAGAATTAGTTAAAGTTCCTTTCTTTCAAAGTATTTATAACTGTTTTTATAAATTTAAAAATGGCATTCCAAAAATCCATGAGCATGATGGTGGTCCTCCAGAGGGTCTTGGTATTTTTATAGGTAAAAGACTTGCTGTTTTTTATGCTTTTAATACTGATATTATGGATGGCTGGGATCCAGAAGAAGTTCATAATGATCCGTTGGAAAAACGTGAAGAAGCAATTCGTATGGGTGTTAATATAGTTCTATACTCTCTTGGTTTAGAATAGATAGTTAATTCCGCAAGATATTACTGGCAAAGGATATTGATTATTCCATGAAAATGAAAGCCCACCTTCTATTAAGAAGGAGAAAGAACTATTTCTTAAAATATGTATTCCAGCAAATGGAATAAAGTTAACTCCCTGTTCAACTCTTCCAGAACTGTTAAGAAGAAAAATAGATGGATATCTACCTCTTGCACCTACGTATACACCGATAATTTTGTATAATTCTACATCAAGAAATATTGATAAACCTGTATTAAATCCCTGTGTTAAATCATACCCAATTTCAAACATTCCACTAACTGTAAAAGGTTCTATCTGACTGATAATTCCTTTGAAGTTTAATAAGGCACCATTTATGTAAACAAAAGTCCCTAATTCTCTCTTATCATCTAAACCATAACCGCTGTAAATAGAAAGGTTATTTAAAATAGAATTTGTATTATTAATATCATAAAGCACAGAGATATTAAACTTATTTTTAACAGGAATAGGTGACACTAAAGTAGAGGCAGCAAATAAGAAAGCTGGAAACAATAAAATGACTAAAAATTTATTCTTCATCAACCAGTTTATATCCTATACCAAAGACTGTTTTTATATATTTGGGCTTTTTACCTGTATCATTGAGTTTTTTTCTTATAGAAACTACGTTTGTGTCAATTACTCTTTCGGTTATGTAAGTATCTCCATTCCAGACTTCATTTATAATATCTTCTCTTGATACTACTTTTCCTCTGTTTTTATAGAGAAGTTGCAAAATTCCAGCCTCTTTATTGGTCAAGAAAATTTCTTCATTGCCTCTTTTAATAATAAGTCTGTCGAAATAGACTTTTGAATTTCCGATTGTTCCAGAACTATAGTCTGTATCTGAATATATTACGGCTGCTGATTGATCTTCTTTTTTGAGATAAGTTAACTTTCTTATGTGAGCTTTTATTCTTGCTACCACCTCATGTTCTGAAAAAGGAATCTGGATGTAATCATCTGCACCTATATTGAAAGCATAGATTTTGTCCTGAATGTTCCCAGAATCCGATATTACAATTATCGGTATCTTGAAATCTGTTTTTCTTATATCAGAGACAAGCTCTATATTATTAATATTTGAGAAGAGAACTATAGCTGAAAAATCATTCTTTTTTATGAGATGCAGTAAATTATCTGAACTATCTACCTGAACATCATAACCTTCATATTTAAGCTCAGCTATTAGCTCTTCTGCTTCATCTTTTTTAGATTTTATTATGAGAATTTTATTCATACACACCTCCTCCTATAGTATAGGACAGAAAATAAGCTATTTAAATGTTAAACAATTTTTTAATATTTGTCAAGCCGTTTTTTTTAAAAAAGTTTAATTTTTGCAAAAAAATATGTTATAATTTAAATAGGGAGTGCTAACATGGCGATATTTTTTTATAACAGTCTGACAAGAAAAAAAGAAGAATTCAAGCCAATCAAAGATGGCGAAGTAAGAATGTATACCTGTGGACCAACAGTGTATAATTACCCTCATATTGGCAACTTGAGAACATTTATTTTTGAAGATTTGCTTCACAGATGGCTTGAATACAGAGGTTTTAAGGTTATTCAGGTAATGAACTTGACTGATGTAGATGATAAAACGATTAAGAACTCGATAGCAAAGAAAATGACCTTAAAAGAATATACAGATATCTATAAAAAAGCCTTTTTTGAAGATATTGAAGCCCTGAATATTAAAAAGGCAACATACTATCCAGCTGCAACAGAGTATATAAATGAAATGATTGATATGATAAAGGTTTTAATGGAAAAAGGTTATGCTTATGAAACAAACGATGGAATCTATTTTAAGATTTCTGAATTTAAAGAGTATGGTAAACTTGCACATCTTGAAAAAGATGAACTTAAAGCTGGAGCAAGTGGCAGAGTAAGTCTTGATGAGTATGAAAAAGAGAATATTTCAGATTTTGCTTTATGGAAAAAATGGACTCCAGAAGATGGAAATGTAAAATGGAATTCTCCTTTTGGAGAGGGAAGACCCGGCTGGCATATAGAATGTTCTGTTATGAGTATGAAGCTACTTGGAGAGACTTTTGATATTCATTGTGGTGGAATTGACAATCTCTTTCCTCATCATGAAAATGAGATAGCACAGAGTGAGGCTTATAGTGGTAAGAAGTTTGTTAACTACTGGTTGCATTCTGTCCATCTGATAGTCAATGGAGAAAAAATGTCAAAATCAAAGGGGAATTTTTTTACTTTGAGAGACTTGCTTGCAAAGGGTTATTCGCCAAGGGCTATAAGATATGCCTTGATAACAACTCACTATAGAAAGCCTCTCAATTTTACTTTTGACTTACTTACTCAGGCAAACTCATCACTTAAAAGGATAGATGATTTTATATTCTCTTTAAAGAATGTAAGCTCTACTGGCAAAATTGATGATTTTCTTGATAAAGTTCTTATTAATCAGATTAAAAAATTTGAAGATGCGATGGATGATGATTTGAACATTTCTGAAGCAATGGCAGCAATTTTTGAGTTGATAAATAGTTATTATGAAAATTTTGAGAAGATTACTCGAGAATTAGCCAATAAAGTCATTGATACATTTATTAAGTTTGATACTGTTCTTGGATTTATATTCTTTGATAAAAAGCAGGATGAATTGTCAGAGGAAGAAAAGGAATTAATAGAAGAGCGAATCAAGGCAAAGAAGGAAAAAAATTATGCAAGAGCAGATGAGATAAGAAATATTTTGCTTTCAAAAGGGATTGAATTACGTGATACAAAAGATGGAGTTGTCTGGAAAAGAATTAAATAATTTTTATTGCTGAGATTTAAACTGGTTATTCAACCATTTTTGTTTTGCTTCTGTTTCAGATAGAGCCTGATTCATCTTTCCGTATTTTCTTCTGAGTTCAAGTTCATAGTCAGAAAGTTTTGCTGTCATCTCTTCTACATCTTTTTGTTTGTCTTTTATTCTTCTATCGTTTGCGGCTATTCTCATTTGAGTAAAACTACCATTACCTATTGCTACCATTAAGTTTTGGTTTGCACTTACAGCTACACCACTTTCTTTAACAAGATCTCCGTCCTGATCACTTGCAAAAAGCTCTTCAACACCGTCAAGCCTGGATTTTAAAACACTTCTTAATTTTTCTTGATCAACGTTTAAAAGTCCCATTTTTGCACTTTCCCATTCTTCGGAGTTAGCTGAAAAATTTCCAGATCTTTTTGTATATATACCAATCTGTTCAAGCACAGCTATTTCTCTTTCATATTTCGTCTTATAAGAATTTGCCGCAACCTGTCTTAACTTATTTTTGAGAGAAATAAAGCTATTTTCAGCCTGAAAAACCCCTTTCTTAAGATTTTCCTGATTTCTTTCATGAAGAGGTGTTTTGTCAAGATTTGGTTCTGTTACTATATGCAAATATTCCATTGCCTGATTGTAGGCATTTACCCAGTCAAGGATAGCTTCTTCAATTTTTTGATAATTATAATCCACCTTTACTGTAACAGGATAATCTGTTTCTCTTTTTAAATTAAGTGTTACACCATCTATAACATCATCAATATTATTATTTTTCCTTTTTATTTTAACACCATCAAGTTCAAATTCTGCATCGCTTGCTTTTGTAATATAATTTTTTGGGGTGAATTTTTCATCATCAGGGGTGCTGAATATTTTTATATTTGCTATTTTTACTTCTTTGTCTGTATTTTGATTTTCGATTACTATTTTTTCTATCTCTTTATTTTTTGGTAAACCAAAGGTATAATTTGCATTTGAGATAAATTGATAGCTTCCTTTTGAACCGTCAGAATAGATTATTGTGAAAAAGTCAGTAAAATTGGTGATTATTTCTTTTGGTTTTTCTTCTTCGGTTATGTCCAAAATGAGTTTTCCACCTCCGACTATTACATTGCTAACAGCAACAGATTCCATAAGAACCAAGTCTCCATTGCCATTTGTGAAAAATGTTTTTTCTTTTTTATCTTCTGTGAAAATATTGAATTCAACATTCAAAGAAAGAAAGTAATTTTCTTTTATCTGTTCTTTCACAGATTTTTCTATTTTTGAGGAAGGAGTCATAGATACGGCATTTTTTGTTATTAAAGGTTCTCCAGATAATACATTTACATTGTCAAAGTAGATGTTTTTTTCAAATTTTTTCTCATCGGATTTTTTTAAGATACCGATGTTAAGCAATGTGTCGAGTTTGCCAGAAAATGTGATTTTATTTTCTGCTCCAGTATTTTTCCCGGAAATTACTAAAATAGCAGTAGTAGGAGTGTCATTTACTATTCTTGTTTCTAAAATTTCTGGGGCTGCATTTTTTAAAATTTCATATAAATTATATATCGTTCCACCTTTGAAAGTTATTTTTATTTCATCTTTTCCAATCTTTATTGTGAATTCAGATGGTGGAAGAATTTTGTTTCTTTCTACAGGGTCGCTCATAAAAGAATCGGGTTTTGCAATTTCATTTATTTTGATCTTGTAATCCTGTTTTTTAGCCTTTCTTGAAGCAAAAATTTCTATTATATTTTCATCTGGACTTATGCCTTGCATTTCTTTAAAAGGGGTCTGGTAGTCATAAAGTCTCTTTGATTTATCATCAAGATTTCTCAAGTATTTTACTATGTCTTTTATTATTTCGTTTTCTATCTTGTAGTCTTCAATTTCAAGTTTTTTCTTTTCAATGGGTAGTTGTTTGACGTATAAAAGTTTTTGTATCACATCTTCTGTATCAAACTTTTCTTTCATTCCGGGAAGAGGAACATATACTTTTGAACTTCTTTGTCCCGACGTTTTCTGTGATTGAGAAAATAAAGAAATGACAATACAAAAGGTAAGAAATATTAAAAAAATTTTCTTCATATTTTATTATACCACATCTATTATTAATTTCGGAAATTTTTAAAATTTAATAAGAGATGCGGTAAAAAACCGCATCTCTTTTTTTATTTACTTTAAAAGTGCCATAATAGCTGGAGCCTGCCCTGCACTACCTAAAACATTTTTGTTCTTTGCGATATACATTTGCTTTAATGCTTCTCTTGCAGGACCGAGATATTTTCTTGGATCGAATTCTTCTGGCTTTGTAGCAAAAATTTCTCTGATTTTTGCTGTCATAACGAGTCTTCCGTCTGAATCAATGTTTATCTTACATACAGCAGATCTTGCTGCTTCTCTTAATTGATCTTCTGGAATACCGATAGAGTCTTTTAATTTTCCACCGTATTTATTGATAGTTTCAACAGCATCCTGTGGAACAGAAGAAGAACCATGAAGAACAATTGGAAAACCTGGGATTCTCTTTTCAATTTCGTGAAGGATATCAAGTCTTATTTCTGGCTTCTGACCGGGCTTGAACTTATAAGCACCATGAGAAGTTCCAATAGCTATAGCAAGAGAATCAACACCTGTTTTCTTTACAAAATCTTCAACTTCTTCTGGCTTTGTGTAAGAATGGTGTTCAGCCTTAACATCATCTTCAACTCCTGCAAGAACTCCAAGCTCACCTTCTACAGTGACATCATACTTGTGTGCATATTCTACAACTTTTCTTGTAAGCTCAACATTTTCTTCATAAGAGAGGTGAGAACCATCGATCATTACAGATGAAAAACCGCTGTCAATACAGGATTTACAGATTTCAAAGTCTCCACCATGATCAAGGTGAAGTGCTATAGGAATTTCACCCAGGCCTTTTTCTTTTGCCATTCTTTTCATCATTTCAACTGCACCCTGTCCCATATACCTGAGCAAAGTCTGGTCTGCATATTCTCTCGCACCTTTTGAAACCTGTAATATTACAGGCGATTGTGATTCAAGACAGGCAGTGACTATTGCCTGAAGTTGTTCCATATTGTTGAAGTTATAAGCAGGAACGGCAAATCCGTTCTTCATAGCAGCTTCAAACATTTTTCTTGTGTTTACAAAACCTAAATCTTTGTAACTAACCATATCTAAACTCCTTAAAATTATTTTTAGAGATCAAACAGCCATCTGGCATTTTTGTAAAATATTAATTCTTCTATTGAATAACCAAGATCTAGTGATTTTATTTTTTTTATCATATTTATTGCTCTCTCCCACGGAAAATCACTACCAAAAAGAATGTGATATGGGCTATGAGCAAATATCAATTCTTTCATCTGGTGATTTTCAAGCTCACCACAAAAGGATGTATCAAAATAAACATTCATAAGACCAACAAGGGTATTTCCAACCTCATCCCACATTTTATAACCACCCATATGGGCAAGTATTATTTTAAGATTCTTTATTTTTGCGACTTCTGCAAACCTTTTTGGTGTTCCATGAACAGTTTTGAATGAAATATCTTTACCTGCATGAAAAAATATGAATAGTCCATATTTATTGCATTTTTCATATATTTCAGTCATTTTTGGGTCATCAGGATAAAAACATTGATATTCTGGGTGGAGTTTAATTCCTTTCACCCCATTTAAAGTTAAAAATTCAATCTCATCATCGAGTTCTTCCTTTGATAGCTCAGGATGTAAAGCACCAAAAGAGATAAAATTTATATGAAGTTTATTCCATTCAACAACTTTTCTATTTATACTTTTGACCTGTTCTGGCTTTGTTGCAACAGGTTGATTCATAGAAAAATCAACTCCATCTTCTTTCATAAATGTTAACAATGAATTTAATGTTCCATTACCATAATATGTAAGTTCTCCATGAGATAAAGATTTCATTGCATTTTCGGCTATATTATCTGGAAATATATGAGTATGAACATCGATTATTGTCACTTTTTTATCCTCTATCTTCCTTTCTTATATATACTCTTGGTACTCTTTTTGAAACATTACAAGTTACTTCATAAGGAATTAATGAACAAATTTTAGCAAATTTTTCTACGCTCATAAACTCATTACCAAAAATTATCACTTCTTCGCCAATTTTTATATCTTCAGGCGATTCTCCAAGAGAAACCATTGTGTAGTCCATACATACTCTTCCAACCACTGGATATGCTTTGTTTTTTATAGTAACATAACCTTTGTTGGAGTAGGTTGTAGGTATTCCATCAGCATATCCAACAGGTAAAACAGCGATATATTCTTTATCTTTCTGAATCTTATAGGTGCGTAAGTAGCTTACGGTTTCATCTTTTTTCATTTTTCTTATTTCTATTATTTTTGTCTTAAGTTGCATTGAGTTTGTTAATTCACTATTTTTCGTTGTTGAATATCCATAAATCGCAAGTCCCGGCCTTACCATATTAAATGGAGCAGTAGCAACTCCTTCTATATTGAAAATTCCAGCACTATTTGCAATATGGAAATTCTTTATTTTTATATCAAGCCTTTTTGTTTCTTCAATTATATGGATAAAACTATCAAGCTGAAATTTTGAAAATTCAATATCACTGTCTGCCGAAGGAAAATGCGTAAAAATACCATCAATTATCATACCATTTATGTTTGAAATTTGTTCTATTTCAAGTAAAGCATTATCAAATGGGACACCAAGTCTACCCATTCCTGTATCTATTTCAATATGAACCTTTGGAAACAAACCTCTATATCTATAATTCTCAGCAAGCTCTTTTGCGTAATTGTAATTACTTACTACAGGATAAATGTTAAATTCCATTAGCTTGCTGAATTCATTGGGTTCTACTGGCCCAAACACAATTATAGGAATAGTTATACCATTTGTCCTTAATTCAATTCCCTCATCAAGCGTTGCAACTCCAAGATAAGTAATGCCGAGCCTTGTGAGTTCCTGTGAAATCTGCACTGCTCCATGTCCATAAGCATCAGCTTTTACAATGCCTATTATCTGAATATCAGGATCGCACTTTTCTTTGATTTTTTTAACATTACTTCTTATTACATCAATATTTATCTCAGCCCAAGTTGGTCTATGAGATTTTGAAGAATACATTAAACCCCCTGTAAGGTTTACTGACTTTATTTTAATATACTATAAAATTTAATTTTATACAAGTTTTTTGGAAGATGATAAGATTTTTTGATAAATAATTTTATTTTGCTTAAAATATGAATTGATTAAAAATTATAAAAAATTTTTTTGTTTTAAAATCAAAGTGACAGAATTTGTCATATATAGGTGGTATAATTAATATATTTTGTTAAAAAGGATAATGTTATGGAAGATGTAAAACCTAAAGAATATTCTGTTTATAATAAAAAAGATAGAAAATTTATAAGATGGAGTTTAAAAAATTGTAAAATAATAATTCGTGGAAAATATTTAGATATATGTTTTAATGGGGAAAAGAATATAATTGATGTCGAATTTAAAG
>JBBFLL010000024.1:0-32124 GCA_037479045.1 Brevinematales bacterium
ATATAGCTATTATAGATATTTTATCGTTCTCTCCATTATATACTAACTTGCCTTGAGAATCTATATAATACGGAATACTAATGACCATATCTTTTGCAATATCTTGGAGAAATAAACCCAAAATAAGATCATAGTGTGTTCTTCTTATTCCCCACAACCATTGCCATTTATCATCTTCAGTTGCACCATAAAGTGTTAGATAAGTGTTTAATAAACCAAGATTAAGTTTACCATGAAACCCCTTCGCTGGTTTAATAGTTTTTACATCAAAAAGCCCCGACATAATCTGTCCATATTCTACAGGTGCAACACCTTTATAAATCGACACTTCGTCAATAAGCTCATCAATAAAGATTGAATCTGGAATAACACGGTGATAAAAATAATCAATCTGAAAACCATCAATAAGTCCCGCTGTTTCAAAACCCTGTCCACCTCTTATACTCAATTTAGATGCTGTACTTAAATCTCCAGTAGATGTTGGTTGGACCCCGGGCATTTTTGTCAAAACTTCAATTGGGTCTCCTGTAATTGATGCAGTTACTTTTTCTATAGTTCTTTTGTCAACCACATTCTTTGATGATGTAATTTTTTCCTTCTCTCCTTTTATCTCTATCTCTCCCAAAGAAGCTGTAGGAAGTTGTGATAGATAAAAAGTAAAATTTTCATTTTTCTTGAGAATAATGCTTTTCTTTTCTGGATAATAACCAATCATTTTAATCTCAATTTCGTAAAGATCTTCGTTAAGATTTTCAAAGATAAACTCTCCATTTTTACCACTTTGTGTTGTTTGAAGTTCTCCTTTGGAATTCTTCAAAATTACAAAAGCATCAGCAATGTTTCCCCTATTTTCTTTGTTTAAGATTTTTCCCTTTACTTGAAGAGAAAAAATAAGTTGCGGGAAAAGGAAAATTAAAAGTATTTTTTTTAGATTCATTTAAGAATTTCCTCCTATATGTTTCATTGTAGCTTATCACCAAATATGTTGTTTTTCAAATATAAATTTTAATAATCACTTAACTTTTTCCATAATCAATTCTTATAGTGTATCTTTATTATGTTGCTTTTAAGAAAAATTTTAAAAATAATAGTAAAATTTATTACTCAATTTAAGATATTAAAAAGAATTAAAATAGGATAATTCAAAAATTAAATACAAATTAAAAAGAATCTAAGAATAGAATTTTCTTTATTGGCCATCAATTGTTGTAGACTGTGAAACTTCTTTAAAATTTGAATATTTTACCTTTGAATACCTTGAAGTATTAATCAAATCAAAGAGATATATTTCTGTAAAAGTTAACTTTCCATTCCATTCTTCTTTGGAAGAATAATAAGCTCTTAGCATTTTCTTTCCACTTAGAGAAAAAAATTCTGATTTTACAGGAATAAAATCAATTGGATCAACCCACATATTTATCTTTTGATAACTCGAACCAGTTCTTTTTGCATTTAATTCTAAGTAATAACAATTTGAGATAATTTCTGTTTTGCCTTCGCTATTTTTTCCATCAGTGGACTGGATATCAATAAGTCTAGGATTATAATCTCCATAGTAATTTATACTTGTAATATCACCAAAAGATATACCACCCATAAGCTTTTGAGAAGGTGAGATTGGTATTGGATTTTTGGTATTTGGTATAACTATCCACATCTCATTCCCTTTGATAATAATCTTCTTGTTTTTCATATTATCAGGTTTAATGTAGGTCAATGAAGTTATCTTGCCATTCTCAATTATTCCCTTCATAATAATAGTTTCTTCAATTTTATTATTTTTATAGTTTTCTATAGTTATTGTCATTTCAAAATTGATATCGACTATAAGATGGTCTTCAACCCTTTTCATAATCTCTTCTGCAGAGATAATATTTGTTGTTGTGGTTGTTTCTTCCTGACAATGGAGAAGAAAAGGAAAGAGAAGAAAGAAAGATAAAATAAAAATTTCATTTATCTTCATATTGTATTATTTTTTCCTTCGTAATATTTTTAAAAAACTTTAAACCCTTTAAAGAAAAAAACTTAAAACCATAAAAAGTTATTCAAATTAAACATTTTCAACCCTTAATATTGTCTTTTCAAATAATGTAATAAAAAAAATTAATTTTTATCTTTTTTTCTTCGATAAAAAAGAACTGCCACACCTTTTTCTTTACAATTAAAGTAATCATAGCTATAAAAATATTTACCTACTAACTTGTCTTCATGATAAGTTAATACCATCGTATAATACAAGTAATCATTCTGAATTAAAGTTAAATAAACATTATTTTTATTAATAACTCCTCTTACTTCATAAGGCTCACCTCTCTGCCAACTCATATTCCCAGTTACAGTATTTGAAATTTGTATCAAAACTGGGTCACCCCAAGCCATAGAAACATTATCACTCCATTCACCACTAATGTCGATAGTTGGTTCTCCTGCATTTTCAGAAAGCCAGCTTTGTGACATATATAAGATTTTTTCATAATAACTTTTTCCCCTCAATGCTCTAGTAATTCTTCCACAACTAACTAGAAAAACTGACACAAGAGAAAAAATTAGAAAAAATATTATTTTTGATCTAGTTTTCATACCATCCCCCTAATTTATTATTTTGAGACATAACCTATCAAAGAAAGTAAGTTATCTTGTTAAAGTTAAAGAATAATTACATACTACAAAATGATAACATTTTTAAGTTTTTGATAATAGCTTTTAATTTAGTTGATATAACTAATATACGTAAATTCTAACATATTATAAAAAAATTTAAGAAAATTTTCAAGCAAAATTGTTTTAGAACAAAGTCTTTATATTTCAAACCCATCTTAATGCTTCAGTTATAGACATTTTTGAAGCCTTATATGAAGGAGAAATAGATGCTATAACTGCAATAAGTGTAAAAAGAACCACACAAATAAAAACTGAAATCAAATCTGGTTTAAAGAAGACCCGAGTTATTTCACCCCTCACTACAACTGGCAAACCTCCTATTAACTCAGTGAGAAAGATAAATGAGTATGTTATACCCAGACCAAGAAGACTACCTAAAACCCCTATTAACCCACTTTCTACAATGAAAATTATAGCAACCTGTATTTTTGTTGTACCTACAGCACGTATTGTTCCAATTTCTCTTATTCTATCGTAAATATTCATATTTACAGTGTTTGAAATTGTGAAGGTTACCAGAAAAAGTACTATCAAAATAATTATTATAAACAAGGCATCATATATCATTTTAACACTTTTATAGAAATCCGCAAGTTCTTCCCAGCTTCTATATTCAAGATTATATTTAGCACATATATTTTCAATGTCATAAGTTATATTTTTTGTGTCAGAGGTATTTTTAAGAATGACTATTATTTTTTGAACACTTTTTCCTGTGTTTAAAATGTTTTGTATATATTTAAGGTTTACATTTACAATAATATTATCCACTTCATTATAGCCAGTTCTTGAAATACCAGTAACAACGAAATCTCCCGCATTAATTCCTCCGCCTTTCATATTACACATTAATGTCAAAGTATCTCCAATTTTAGCTGATAGTTTTTTTGCAACACCACTGCCAATTATAATTCCGTCTGGAAGTTTTGAATCTAAGGCTTTTCCTTCTATGAGACCCGAGAAAGTATTCAGTTTTAATTCATTTTCAGGAATTCCAGCCTCTCCAGAAACAATGGTTGATTTTTTTCCTGAAGATAAAATTCCACCAAATTGAATACGTGTAGTTGAAAATTCAACGCCAGAAATTTTATTAATCTCTTTTTCTACTTCATCTGGATTTTCAATTAAAAACTTAAAAGGCTCTTCGTTTCCATAGGCAAAAAATCCTTTTTTATATAACTGATAATGACCAATTCCACTACGTATAACATACTCTCTTAAAGAGTCTCCATTCCATCTGAAAAATCCCTGTGTTAACAAACAGGCCGTAATACCTATAATTATTGAAAACATTGTTATAAGTGAACGTCTGAAATTCTTAATAATATTTCTCAAACCGAGTTTTATATAAAACATATAATCTCCATTAAATCCATCTCAATGCATCTACGATTTTAAGTCGTGAGGCACGAAAAGCTGGATATAGACCACCTGCAACCGTAGAAAACAAAAATATAATCATCAATCTTATAGCTTCAACAAAGTCTGGTTTAAAAAGTGCAATATAACCTCTTGCCTGTCCGGGTGGCGGAGGAATAGGAACTCCTCCAAGCCAGTTAAAGACTGAAGAAAGTAAATACCCGAGTAATATTCCAAGAAAGCCTCCAGCCAGTCCAATTAAAAAACTCTCCGAAAGAAATATTTTAATAGTCTGAAATTGAGTTGTACCGACAGCTCGCATTGTTCCAATTTCTCTTACTCTTTCCTGCATGGCAAGATTCAATGTGTTTGTGATAGAAAAAATGACAACCAGTACAACTATTGACATAATAAGTAAATAAACAAGCTCATAAAAAAACTTTGGGCGAGAATACTGGACTTCTGCGAGTTCTTTCCAGCTTAAGTATTCGAGATTATTTTTCTGGCAAATATCTTTAATTAAAGGCTCAATTTTCTCAATGTTTTCAGTTTTATCAAGAAGAATAATAATTCTGTCTACAGAACCAGAGAGATTCAATAGCTTTTGTATGGCCTTAAGGTTTGCAATTGCCAACACTTCATTGTAAGCCTTTATCTGTGCTTCAATAATTCCAATAATTTCAAAATCCAATGCATTTACACCGCCATCTTTTAAGGTGGCCATTAAAGTAACAGTATCTCCTAATTTCAAATTTAACTTTTTTGCAACACCAGTACCGACAATAAGTCCATAAGTCTTTTTTTCATCAAGAAAGTTTCCAGAAATTAGAGTAGAAAAATTGTTCAACTCTTTTTCCTGAGAAGCAATTCCAGAAAAACCAATAACTATGCTACTTTTTTCTCCAGAGGATATTAAGCCTTGAAAACTTAATCTTGGAGTAGAAAATTTTAAACCTTTAATTTTATTTAATTCTTCAAATATCTTGTCTGGCTTTTTTATCAAATAATTATATGGTTTTTCTTCTTGATTTTCTATATATCCTTTTCTATAAATTTGAAAGTGTCCCAGCCCTCCATTGATAAGAGACTCTCTCAATCCCCACATAGTATGAGACATAAAGCCCTCTGTTAATAAACAGGCTGCAAGGCCAATGCTAACAACAAGTACTGTTTTAAAAGAACGTCTGAAGTTTTTGATTAAATTTCTTGCCCCTAATTTTAAATAAAACCACATATTTTATTCCTTAAGCTCGCCGTCAAGTATATGAATAATCTTTTTTGCATGTTGTGCAATCAGGTCATGGTGGGTTGAGAAAAGAAAGGTTACATTGTGTTTTAAATTAAGTTCCATAAGGAGAGAAATAATTTTGTCACCCGTTTTTGAGTCAAGATTTGCTGTAGGTTCATCTGCAAGAACTATATCTGGATTCGTAACGAGCGCTCTTGCAATTGCAACACGCTGTCTTTGGCCTCCGGAGAGTTCATCAGGTCTATGTTTCAAATAGTCAATAAGACCAACATCTTCTATAACTTTTAAAACATGTTCTTTATCGACTTTTTTACCTCTTATAACCAGTGGATATTCTACATTTTCATACACGTTTAACGCAGAAATAAGATTAAAACTTTGAAATATAAAACCTATATGTCTATTTCTGAACATCGAAAGTTTGCGATCTTTCATTTTCTGGACAACTTCGCCGTGAATAATAACCTCTCCCACTGTTGGATTATCAAGACAGCCTATAATATGAAGAAGTGTTGATTTGCCAGCTCCAGATGGCCCCATCAAAGCAATAAAATCACCTCTGTTTATATTGAGGTTTACATTTTTGAGGGCAGTTATTTCAACTGCCCCCATCTTATAGACTTTCGATACATTTTTTACTATTATAAGTTGATTATCGTTTGTAACAATTTCACTCACCTTAAAATCCTTTATAATAAAAATTTTCTTTAAAACCTTATAGAAATCAGATCAGTATAGAACACTTCTTCCCTACTATTCACACAAGGGATTGTTTTGCAAATCAATCCATTATCTGGTTCATAGTTATAACTTTGAGTTTGTTTGTAATTTAATCCTTCTTTAAGTTTTTCATTGTATTCATATCCATATCGTAATGCTCTTATAGGTGAATAAATATTATAGCCAATAACAATACCTATACCAGCATATCCTATAATGAAACCAACTAACATCACTCCCATATTTGCACTCCGTGCTGCTGTTATAGTAACAATTACTCCTCCAGTGTATACTCCTAAACCCACTCCTGTGAAGATAAGGGTATTTACTGCACCTTCTTTGTCTCCTACCAGCCAGTTTCCAAGGGAAGGAACTGCAAATCCTAAAAGTCCCAACTGAGGAATTTTTTTGTTGCTGTAATATAGTTCCTCTCTTTCTTTTTCAGAGAGTGAAAGGGAAAGTTCTTTCAACTTCACAAGCCCGTTAGTTTTCATAAATTCTGTTGAATCAATTAGTTTTTGAACTTCTGACACAGAGGCTTTCTCTACTTTCTTTGTTTCTTGTCCAAATATATTTCCAGAAAGCAAAAAAATTGTAGCAATTGTTAAAAATAGTTTAAAATGGTTCATAAAAATCCTCCTTATTTTAAATTTTATAAAAACAACATTAGTTATTAGACTCATTAAGATTATAATTTTCAAGAGCTTCTTTTAAAACATCAAATACTTTCTTACGTAGTTTTTTTACAGCCATCTGTTTGTCATCATCAGGTTCTGGATAAATTGGATCTAATACAATAAGTTTAATTCTACTTGGGGTTAATAAAAGTTTGCCCGGCGGCATAAGTTTTCCAGAACCGATTATACAAACTGGCACAATAGGATAACCTGTTTCAACAGAAATTGCAAATGCACCCTTTTTAAATACACCAAGTTTTCCTGTTCTTGAACGATGTCCTTCTGGCCATATTATAAGATTGGCCCCTTTGTTAAGAAGATCTTTACCTTGCTGTAATATTGAGTCCCAGCCTTCCGTAGCATTTATGTATTGGGCGATCTTCATAAAGAAACCATATACTGGTATTTTAAAAGGCCAAGTAGAAATAAATGCTCCATCAATCATAAGGGCTCCAAATAAATATGGATCAATCGAAGAACAATGATTTGCAACAAAAATGCATGGTTTGGGAAATTTTTTCCCTTTATAATACACTTTAACAGGAGCAAAAAATGGTAATACTTTTACAAGTATCCATCCATATACACTTATAGAAAGTCGTATAGCTGAATCTTTTCTTTTTCCAATTATTATAAAAAACAAAACAAAAAAAGGAAAAAAAATCAATGAGATTATTGTTGCAACAAAAAACATTGGCCAGAGATAGAGGTTTAGTAAAATTTTTTTTATCAAATTTATCATAATCTTAGTTCTACTCCATTGTAGATGTTTATCTTATTTTCTTTTATTAAGTTAATTGTTTCAATCAATGCATTTATAGCACTGTCTCTATTTTTTTTACTGGTTAATGATGTTGTTCCATCATGAAATAAAATAATTGAAGGAGGTTTTAATTTTTTCTTTATTCTTTTTATTATCAGTTCTTCAGTTAGGTGAGTGTCAATAGTTCGTAAATCCCACATTAAAGGTATTAAACCTAATTCTTTGATAACCCTTCCGATAACTGGATTTTTTTGACCTATTGTTGGGCAGAAAAATTTTGGTGTAGTTCCAGTTATACTATACAATATGTCATTGGCTTTCTTTATTTCTTCATAAACATCTTTGTAACTCATTAACAAGATGTTAAATGGATGTGAGTAAGTGTGATTTGCAATAATATGTCCTTCATCATGAATCCTTTTAACTATTTCTGGATATTTTTCTGCATTTTTAGCTGTAATTGCAAATATAGCTTTAAGGTTCTCTCTTTTTAAAATATCTAAAATTTTCTCTGTGTAAACCGGATCAGGGCCATCATCAAACCTGAATATCACAAAGTTTTTATTATTTTTGAAAAGTTCTTTTCCTTTAATTGTAGGGAAAAAGAAGTTGGTTTTTGTAGAAAACATTCCGTATATATAAAGAATCTGATGAATTATAAAAACACTTCCTATTCCGACAAAAATTAATACATTTTTAAAGAAAAAAATATAGATAATTATCAAAACTCCAATCAATAAAATAGTTACAAATGTAACAATAACATAAATTGATGGGAGGTTACTTTTTTTTGTCAAATCATTTTCCATATTTTCTTCCTCAAAAAAATAAGGAAAAAGCTTCTTTAAAAACTTTGCAAAAAAATAAATTGGATATTTAATACAATCTCTTCCAGCAAGACTTATACCAACAAATCCAATTATCCAACTTAAAGCGTAAAGAAAAACACCCAAAACACCAGAAGAAGGTTTTTTATTGATTCCAAGAATTACAAGCAAACCAGACAAACCATAACCCACAATAAAAGCAATTAACAGGAGAAAAATGCCTATCCTTGTTTTTAAAGGAAGACTTGAAAATGGTTTGTCATCAAGTCTTTTTGCAACTTCACTATTAACCCAGTTTACAAACCCCTTTTTTTGCATAAACAAACAACAATATTCCTTTTATAAAAAAATTTTTCAAACATAAGTCTTTTAATTCGATTACTTCAAAGCCATTCTTTTCAAGCAAATATTTCATTTTCTTTTTGCTGTAAGCATTCATAAAAACACCCTGACGTATGAAGTTTCCAAACCTGCCCCACCAACGGAAAAAAGTATCGTGTGCTGTGGTTATAAGTAAACTTCCATTTTCATTTGTTAGAGTTGATATTTTAGAAAAAAGTGCTTCAGAATCTTTTATATATTCTATTGCCGAAAAAGACATAACAACGTCAAACTTTTTATTAAATTGAACCTCTAAAAAATCCCCAGAGACTAACTCTATATTTTTTATATTTTTTGAGGTTGCTTTTTCATTCAGTTTCTCAAGCATCTTTCCTGAGATATCAAGTGCTGTTATTTCTTTTACGAGAGGTGCTGCTTCAAGGGTAAATCTACCCGTACCTGCACCAATTTCAAGGACAGAATCAGTTTTTTTTAAAACTTTATTAATATAACTTAAAATAAGCTCCTGTTCAGGGACTCTTACAAATCTAAAGTTTTCACTTTCTTGTTCTTGATCATAATAACTTGCAAAATCATCATAAAACTTCACTATTTTTTTACTCATCATAATATCCTTTAGATATGAAACTAAAAAATTATAACATAATATATATTAAAATTCAAATTAGTATATTAAGTTATAATAAAGCTAAAGCTTGCATAGTTTATTAATTTCTTAATAAAAAGGTTAATAAAAATTAATATCCAATTCTAATTCCTAAATTAACATACATTCCAGAAGATAAGATATCTCTTCCTCCCTCTAAATTCAGCTTAAACCATCCAAAAGCTATTTCCATAGAACCAGAAAAAACAAGTCCATATAAAAAATCTATATCTTTTTCTAGTTTATTGATGTTATTAATATTAAATTCTGTTTCAGTATTTCCATACAAAATAAAATAGTCTATTCGACCCCAAAAATTAAAGATTAACAGTTGATTATTAAAAAGGAGAGAAAGGTTTATTCCATTATAATTCCACTTAGAATTAATGGTATAAAAAAAGTTAGTTTCATTTATGTTCTTAAAAACACTTTTTTCTGTCCCAATTTCTCCAGAAGTATAATTATATCCAATTCCGGCATACAAACCAGTCAAAAACAATAATTCTTTTATTATATTATAATAACAATTAACATCAAATCGTATATTTTGTTGAAAGACATTGTCAACATTGAAAATTGGAAAATAAGAAAAGTTTCCAGTTAGAACAAATTTTGAAGATAATCTTACCCCCACGGAAAGGTTTAAAGACTTATTTTCTACTTCTTTAAATACTAAATCTTCCATGTTAAAATAATAAAAATCTCTAAAGTTTAAGTCATAAAAATAAGTTGGAGATAAAACATTTATGTATGATATATCAAAAGAAAAAGTTGTAAAAGTTGGAAGATGCATAATAGGTTGTATTTTTTTAGCACTAAGGAAACTACATACCAAACCTTTTACAGCTTTATTTTTAAAACCAACTATTTTCGCTTGTTCAATTGAGAGCTTGTCTTCTTCTGCGAAAAGATTTATGAAGTAAAAAATTATTAGATAAAAAAACAATTTTTTTTTCATTACCACACGCCTCTTATAAAATCCTATTTAATTAAGTATGTTAAGATAAGACTTATTACATAGCCCAGAAAACAAAAACATATTAAAGAAAAAAATAAAATATTTCCTACAGATTTCTTCTTTTTTAATGATAAAAAACTCCAAAAAATACAAACTATTCCCAAAATAATTTCTATAAAAAACATTGAAATTGATAAGAAAAATCTAAGTTTTGTATCAAAATTTAAATAAAATAAAATAACATAAAGTGGCCAAAATAAAAAAATAAAAAAAAGTAAAAAAGTTATAAATTTAAAAATTTTACCGAATTTCATATAATCCTCCATAAATTTAGTTAGTTAACTTATATAATATTGTAAAATAGGTTATCTTTTTTATTGAAAAACTTTTCAACTTAATAACCTTTTTTCCATACACTTACTGGAGTGTTATCAATAGTTCCGATATTAAAACTCAAAATATAATTATAATTCTTACTGCCAGCAATTGCAATATCAAACCTTAAAACAGTAAGTAAAATTCCATTCATTCTAATAGCAATCATAGGAGCAACATAAAAGGAATGCATATAAATACTTTCATCGTTTATTAAATATCCTCCGTATGTTGCGTTGTAACCCACAATAAAACCACCAGAAAACTTAAAACTATAACTGTTAAAATACCAAAAAGCCGGTGAATCCCAAAATATTCCTTTGGGAATAAGTGTTCTCATTTCGATATTACCTTGAATATAATAATCACAAGGCCAATCATAAGAACCAATAACATTTGCAACCGGTGAAAAAGCCCAATATTTATTGGCTTTTAACAGAGATTCTGCATTCAAATTTAAACTGAAAACTATTTGTTTTGTAGGATGAAATAGAAATTGAGATTTTAAAAATAAGGATGTTATATCAAATCTTGTTCCACCTGAAGTTATAATATTATGGCTTGAGCCAGAATTAATGAAAAAACCTTCTTCAGGATAAATAAAAATTTGTCCTAATGTCCACTGTTGAAGAGAAGAAAATCTCCTATCATAGGCTAAGCTGATATTAAAACTATACTTATCATAATTATAATTTTCATAAATCTCATTTTGGTTAATTAATCTATTTTTTTGATAGCTTAATTCCGCATTAATTTTAAAAAAATATAAAAAAGAATATATTCCATAAATATTCAAAAAATCTTTGCTTTGCCATTGATAGTCATAATCAACAAAATTAGATGAAAATACAGTATTTTTTATATTTTGATAATTATAACCATATCCCAAATTTAAATTTGGACCGGTTACAAAAATATTTTGTATTATTCCATTAAACCCATAACTATTAAAAAGAAAATATGGATTTTCAGTATTAAAAGAAGGAAGGCAATACCCATAAACAGAGCTTATTGGTGTTCGTGGCAAATCAAGAGGTAATTCTCTATTTTCCAAAGCTGATAAAGAATTAATTAAAATAAGCAAAATAAACAAATATTTATGAAATTCATATTTCATACCTTATTTCCATATTTGATATTTCTCTATTATCCAATATTGTTTGCCTATATCTAATTCGAATTTAATCCATCTTCTTTTTGGACCATCTTCATACCAAAATCTCATTGCTTCAGTAAATTGTTTCATTAATCCAGCAAAAACAGGGTCTTGTATTTCAGCTATTACTTCTGTTGTTTTAATTTTTCCAATCTTTGTATCTAAAATTACATTTTCATTTATAATTTTGTATCTGGCAAGAAATGGTTCCTTTACATATTCTTGCCAAACATTTATATAACCTCCGCGTTTCCAATCATATATTCTTGCTCCAATCAAAAAAAAGGGCATATAATGCCAAAAAGGATAATTAAAATCTACATTTTTAAACTCATATTTTTTCTCTCTGATTTCTTCTCCATCCCAAAACTTAAGATATGCAATCATTCTGTTGTTTGTCAATCTACAATCTTCGTAAAACAAACCTGTATTTTTATTTTTTTTAACATAATAATCCGTATTATCGTAAAACATTTGCAACATTTGCCCTGTACTTAAGTCTATTGTAAAAATATAATTATAATTGGTATAGTGAGTTGGTAAAGGTAAATCTTTGTTATTAAATACCCACCAAAATGAGTAGACTTTAATTATATTACTCGAAACATAAGTTGTTACTGAATGAACTTCTCCTATTTTTTCTTTGCCAGTATACTGACCTACAACAATATATTCCCCATCAGGAAGTTCAACATTTGTTAATAAAGACATAGGAGATGTTTTTTGAGATCTAGCGTAAAAAAAACTACAATTAACAAATAATAGAAATATAAAAATTAATTTTTCAAATTTCATATTTTTTTACCTCTTAAATTCGAGATTTTTGGATCAAATTGTTTTTTTGCATAAATAAAAACCGGCAAGTTTTTTATTATATTCCAAATAGAATGTCTGTGTTGCCAAATTCTTTTGATAAACTTAGACATCCATTGTTTACTTGTGTAGAACCTAACAACATGTTCTTTATATAGTTGTTCAAGCTTTTCTTTTGATTCTATTGTTTTTGGAACAAAAACAAAATTCAGACAATTCATTTTTTCCCAATCTTCTTCAAAAGAACCTTCATTTTTTATGTTTTTCCATATAGGTGCCCCTGGAAAAGGCGTAAATTTAGACATATTCATATCATCAAGATTTAATGACATAATAAAATCACTTGTTCTTTTAATCGAGTCTTCGGTTTCGCCAGGCAAGCCCATCATAAACAAACCTTTTGCTCTTAAGCCAACTTTTTGTATTCTTTTGATAGTATCCTTAATAGAATCAATAGTCACACCGGCTTTATGTTTTTTAAGCAATTCAGGATCAGAAGTTTCTATTCCTAGAGATACCATCAAACAACCTGCTGATTTTAACATTTTTAATAAAGAATCAGGAGCATAACCAACTCTTACTGCACAATTAAAATTCATTTTTAATGGTTTTTCAATCAACATCTTACAAAACTTTTCAATTCTAATTTCATCTGTAGTAAAAAGATCATCGTATATATTTATGTGTTTAACTCCAAAATTTTTATTTAAATATTTAAAATGCTCATACACATATTCGGCTGAATTATAACGAAAGCCCTTTTTATAAACAGATCTATCACAATAACTACACTGATATAAACATCCTCTGCTTGTAATCATTGAAGCACAAGGAAATTTACTATAACTAA
This sequence comes from Brevinematales bacterium, assembly GCA_037479045.1. Taxonomy (GTDB): domain Bacteria; phylum Spirochaetota; class Brevinematia; order Brevinematales; family JAOACQ01; genus JAOACQ01. Next base: position 13,397 of record JBBFLL010000024.1, read on the forward strand.
ATAATGGTAAATTATATAATTTTGGAAATCCTTTCAATTTTTCGTAAGCAGGAAATGGCAAAATATCTAAATCTTTAATCATCTCGCGAGGTTTGTTTTCAATTATCTCATTACCATTTCTCCATATTAAACCAGCAATATTTTCAGGAGAAATTCCCTTGGCTATTTCTGCCATTGTAATTTCTCCTTCCCCCTTTACCATATAATCAAACATTAAATAATCTTTCATTAATTTTTCACCAATAGAAGAACAATGAACTCCTCCACATACTGTGATAATTTCAGGATTAATATTTTTAATAAAAGAAGCCATCCTTGATGCATCAAGAAAAGATGAAGTTGTAGTAGAAAAACCGACTATATCAGGTTGGATTTTCAAAATTTCGTGTATATTTTTTTCAAAGTTATCTGATGCATAAGGTCCTAAACAATCAAATATGTAAACTTCCATTCCTTCTTTTAATAACCAAGATGCTATTGATAGCAAGCCATGAGGAATCATCTTGTTTATAGTAGTAATAATATCTTTTGAATTTTCTAGCCAATTAGAACCTTTAGGATGTACGAGAGCGATTCGTCTTTTTGAATGAAGATTAATACTCATCTGTTATACCTTTACATTTAATTTTTAAGAATCAAAAATAGTTATATTTCTTTTCTTAATTATAAAATAATAGGTTAAAATTTGCAAAATTTTTTATTTTATAATATAATCTAAAAGTTTATTTCTTTCAAGAAAAGGAGAAATATGAATAAAAAAATAGCTTTTATTACTGGTGCAGTAAGAGGTATAGGTGCAAGTATATCATTACAACTTGCTCAAGATGGTTATGATATTTGGGCTAATTACAGGAGTAATCATGAAGCTGCTCATGAATTAAAGCAGAAAATCGAAAAGATTGGAAGAGAGTGTTTGTTGCTTCCTTTTGATGTATCTTCTGCTGAAGAAACCGAAAAAGTTCTAATGCCGCTGCTTGAAAAAGATGTGCCTGAAGTATTAGTAAATAATGCAGGAATAATGAAAGAATCTTTGTTTATTTGGATGGCTGATAAAGATTGGAAAGATGTTATAGATGTTTCTCTCAACGGGTATTTCAATGTTACTAGAAGAGTTCTGTTTTTTATGTTGCAAAAAAGAAGAGGTATAATAGTCAATATATCATCAACTGCCGGGCAAAGCGGTCTTCCCGGAATGGGAGCATATTCTGCTGCTAAAGCAGGAATTATTGGTGCAACCAAATCATTGGCGTTAGAAGTTGCAGAAAGAGGAATAAGAGTTAATGCTGTGGCACCTGGTTTTGTTGAAACAGATATGACTTCTAATCTACCTGTTGAAGAAATTATAAAAAAGATACCTATGAAAAGAATGGCAAAACCTGAAGAAATAGCGTCTGTTGTTTCATTTTTATGTTCTCCGGCAGCTTCTTATATAACAGGTCAAGTTATTCCTGTTAATGGTGGAATATATGTATAGAGTTGCTATTGTTGGTTTGGGAATTGTGTCTTGTCTTGGTTCGGATCATGAAACAGTAACAGAATCTTTAAAGAATGGAAAATCTGGAATTGTTGTTGATCCAGAAAGAATAGAATTAGGTTTTAGAAGTCCATTGACAGGAAAGATAAAAGGGTTTATAAAACCAGAGCTTAGTAATAAACAAAAAAGGACATTAACTGAAGAAGCTATACAAGCTTATTATGCTTCAATGGTAGCTATTAATCAGGCTGGCTGGAGGGAAGAAGACATTGTTAATCCAGAAACAGGAATTATAATAGGTAATGATAGTACAACTATTCCTGTTATAGAATCCACAGAAATTGTAAAAAATGAAAAAAGGACCATTTCGATAGGGGCTACAAGAATATTTATGTCGTTGAATTCTCATATAACAATGAATTTAAATACATTGATTCAAACTAAAGGTGCTAATTGGACAATTAGTGGAGCATGTGCAAGCGGTGGCCATGCAATCGGTCAGGCTATGGAATTAATATCTCATGGTCGCCAAGAAAGAATTATTTCTGGCGGTGTCCAAGAAATTAATTGGCAATCAGTTTGTAGTTTTGATGCTACAGAGGCTTTTTCTACGAATATAGAAAATCCAGAAGGAGCTTCTAAACCTTTTGATAAAAACAGAGATGGTCTTATTCCAAGTGGTGGTGCGGCAATTGTAGCACTTGAAAGGATGGATTTAGCCGAAAAAAGAGGAGCCAATATTTTAGGAGAAGTTGTTGCTTATTCATTTTCTTCCGATGGTTTTAAACTTTCTGTTCCATCTGGAGAAGGACTTGAAAGATGTATAAGAGATGTGATAAAAAGAGCTAATATTAAACCTGAAGATATTGATTATATATGTGCCCATGCAACTTCTACCCCTGTAGGGGATTTAAAAGAAGCAGAGGCTATATATAAAGTTTTTGGTGATAATATGCCGTGGGTTTCGTCAATAAAATCAATGACAGGACATGAAATGTGGATGGCTGGAGCTTCTCAAGTTGTTTATAGTCTTCTTATGTCAAAAGGAGGATTTATTGCTCCAAATATTAATTTTAAAGAACAAGATGAAAATGCTCCTCATCTTAGAATTGCGAAGGAAACCATAGATAAAAAACCAAGGCTAATCTTATTAAATTCAGCAGGATTTGGGGGAACAAATTGTTGTCTGATAGTAAGAGCTTTTTAAATGATTTTGATTTTATAATAATAGGTAGTGGTATAAGTGGTCTGGTGACTTCTTTAATTTTGGCAAAAGAAGGTAAAAAGGTTGCGATTTTTGAAAAAGATAAAGATATTGCGCCTTTAATTCGTCCATATAAGAGAAAGGGAATTTTGATAAGTCCTGGTTTACATGTAAGTGGCTGGATGGATAAGGGTGAGGTTGTGGAAAAATTTCTTTCTTATTTGAATGTTATTGATGGAGTAGAAATAAAATTAAGTGAACAAGGATATGGTGTTGTCAATGTAAATGGGAAAGAATATTATATTCCAAAAGGCTATGATGCAATTGAAAAGAGTTTATGTTCATATTTTCCTGAAAGTAAAAGTGCTATACAAAATTATTTTGCAAGCATAAAAGAATGTGTTTCACAGGATTTTTATTTTAACCATTCTCTTCCTCCTACAAAAGGTTTTAATTCTACTATATCAGAATATGTCAATTTTTCTGTTACTGACTTTTTTAAAAAAAATAATGCTCCAAAAGAATTGATTGATTTAATAAATTTTATGTCTTATATCCTTGTAGGAAGTAGAACTGATGAAATGTGTTTTATGATGCATGCATTTGTAATGTCAGGCTTTTATGAATCTCCAGGATATTTTAGTACAGAAGGCATTTCTAATATGCTTCTGAATTTTAAAAAAGAACTTGAAAAACTGAATGTAAAGATATTTTTAAATTCTGAGATAGAAGAGATCTTAATAAATGAAAAAGAAAAGAAAGCTGTGGGAGTAAAAACTTCAAAAGGAGAAGAATATTTTTCTTCAAATGTAATAGCTTCTTTTCATCCAAAACTTCTTTTAAAGTTGGTAAAGAAAAATATTTTCAGACCCATCTTTATTAAAAGATTGAAAGAAGCAGAAAATACATGTGGTTTTTATGTTTCTTATTATAAGATTAATGAAGAAATAAAGTTAGACGTAAATAATATAGTTTGTTATGATAATAAAGATGACTTACTCATGGGAATGATTTTGAATGAAGAAAAAAAACAAAGAGTTCTTTCTGTTTTTTTACCAAATGAAGGCAGCTATCCAGAAGAAAAAATAGAAAGAGATGGACTTGCTAAAATTAAATTAAGAGTAATAGAAGATAACATATATAAGCTTTACCCTAATTTGAAAGGAAATATAGAATTGCTAGATTTCTTAAAACCTTGGTCTTTTGAAAGATATACAAATACTATGGATGGTTCTGCTTACGGAATAAAACAAAAGTTGGATTCTATTGGTTTTCAGCACAAAGTTCCTATAAGAAATCTATATCTTGTTGGACAATCAATATATCCTGGTTTTTTAGGCTCTTTAATTTCTGCTTTTAGTTTAGGATTTGAAGTTTTAGAAAATGATAATTTTTGGAAAAAGGTAATATCTATATGAAATTGAATAAAGTTGTTATAACAGGTGTTGGTGCGATTTCACCTTTCGGCATTGGAGTTGAATCTCTATATCAAGGATTTCTTGAAAATAGATCTGCAATAATAAATATGGGAAATGAATGGAAAGACGCTATTCCTGATATGTTATGCCAAGTTGGTGGTCCAATTAAAGTTGATTTGAATGAAAAAAGAATCCCTAGAGATTTAAGAAAAAATATGGGAAGAACTTCTATATTAGCAGTTCTTTCAGCAGAAGAAGCAGTGAAAATGGCTGGTTTAACTCAAGAAAATTTCTTATCAGGAGATTATGGTGTAGCTTTTTCATCTACTACAGGAAGTACTCATTCTATATATGAATTCGCTTATAAATTAAGACAAGAAAAAAGCCTTTCTTCTATAAAATCTGGCCAATTTTTTCAAATTATGTCTCATACAACTGCAGCAAATATAGCATGTTATTTTAACTTAAAAGGTAGAATTATTTCTCCAAATAGTGCTTGTGCTTCATCAGGTCAATCAATTGGGCTTGCTTATGAAGCTATAAAATATGGTCTTCAAAAAGGCATGATATGTGGTGGGGCAGAAGAATTACACGTTACAACAACTGCAACTTTTGATTTATTACAAGCAGCTTCTTTTCATTATAACGATAATCCATCTGAGACTCCTCGACCTTTTGATAGAGATAGAGATGGCACTGTTTGTGGAGAAGGTAGTGGAGCTTTAGTTCTTGAAAGTGAAGAAAGTGCCCTTGAAAGAGGTGCAAAGATTTATGGTGAGATATTAGGTTTTGTGACTTTTTCAAGTGGTGAACATATGACAAGAGTTTTAGAAGAAGATATGTTAGCTGGAATGAATAGGCTATTTAAAGAAAGTAATATTTCACCAGAAGAGATTGATTATGTTAACGCACATGGTACAGGAACTTTATTTGGAGATGTTGAAGAATCAAAAGCTATAGAGATTTTTTTCAAGGAAAAAGGTTTATCCCCTTATGTAAGTAGCTTAAAGGGACATATAGGACATACTCTTGGGGCAAGTGCGGCTTTGGAAGTAATTATGTGCTTAAAAATGATGGAAATGAACTATCTTATACCAACAAGAAATCTTAAAAATCCAGATGAAAAATGTGGAAAAAACAATTATCTAATGGATTTCAAGAAAAAGAATTGTAATTTGATTATGAAAAATAGCTTTGCATTTGGTGGAGTAAATTCAATTTTATTATTAAGGAGATACAATTATGAACACAAATGAAATTTTTGAAAAAGTAAAGAAAGTTTTTGTAGAAGAATTTGAAATACCTGAAAGTGAAATCACAAAAGAATCTAAGATTTTTGAAGAGCTTGGGTTGGACAGTTTAGACAGTGTTGATTTAATAGTTGCCCTTGAAAAAGAATTTAATTTTAAAATTGACAGAGCTAAAGATGGTCCAATAATAACTCAAATAAGAACTGTTCAAGATATTTTGAATTATATTGAATCAAAGAAAAATTCTATTTAACTGCAGAGGTAAGTTATGGGTTTTCTTTGGCAAAGCGGCTTGAATTTTCAATTTGAAGACTCGGATAAGATTAATAAATTACAAGAAGAAGAGATCTTGAAACATTTAGAGTATTGTATGAAAAACAGCCCTTTTTATAAAAATCGTTTTGAAAAGAAAATCCAAAAGATAACTTCTATTAAAGAGTTTAGTCTTTTAGATTTTACAACTAAAAATGATTTATTAAATTATAATAATGAGTTTTTAGCAGTTTCTAAAAGTGAGATAGTTGATACTTGTTTAACTTCGGCAACAGAAGGTATAGTTCCTGTTAATTTTTACCTTACCAAAAATGATATAGATAGACTTTCTTATAATGAAGAGGGAGCTTTCACCATTTCTGGAATAAAAAAAGAGGATGTTGTTGGTCTCTGTGTTGCAATTGAAAAAGGTTTTATGGCAGGACTCGCTTATTTTTTAGGTGGGATAAAACTTGGTGCTCATATGTTAAGAATTGGGGCTTCTGGTTCCCAACAAATATGGAGTATAATTAAACATCATAACCCTAATGTTTTAATTGGGGTTCCTTCTTTAATGGCAGGAATAGCAAATTATGCGATAAATGAAGAAAAAGAAAGTCCTGCTTTATTAAAACTAAAGAGTATTTTGGCTATAGGAGAACCTTTAAGAGATAAAGAGTTAAATTTGTTACCTTCTATAAAAAGAATTGAAGAATTATGGAATTGTCCTCTTTATTCTACATATGCTTCGACAGAAATGTCAACCTCTTTTAATGAATGTATAGAAAGACAAGGAGGACATTTAAGGCCAGAATTATGTTATGTTGAAATCGTTGATGAAAATGGCAATCCTTTACCGGATGGAGAAATTGGTGAAGTTGTTGTAACTCCTTTAGGAATTGAAGGGACACCTCTTATTAGATTTAAGACCGGGGATATATCTTTTATTATTAAAGATAAATGTGGCTGTGGAAGACATACAAAAAGGATAGGGCCTGTTTTAGGAAGAAAATCACATCAACTTAAATATAAAGGCACAACTTTATTTCCGAATTTTATAGTTTCAATTGTTGAATCTTTTCCGGAATTTTTAGGTTGTTATGTTGAAGCGTATAAAGGATCTTTTGGAGAAGATCTTGTTAGGGTTAATATATGTCCTGCAGGACAAAGGTATGACCTTGATAAAATAAAGCAAGAATTTAAAGCAAGACTTAGGGTTGTTCCAGAAATAATAATAGTTTCTCAAGAAGAATTTTTTTCTAAAATTCAACCGAGTGGAAAAAGAAAAAGACAAATATTTTTTGATTTAAGAAAAGAGGTTTAAAAATGAATAGAGAAGAAAATTATATCATAATTGATGGGAAAAATCTCTCATTAGATGATATTGTTAGTGTTGGAATGGGTAAAAAGAAAGTAGAAATTTCCAAAGATTGTATTGAGAAATGCAAAAAAAATAGGGAATTTCTAACTAAGAAAGTTGATGAAAAAAATGTAATATATGGTGTAAATACTTCCTTTGGTTCAATGTGTAATAAAATTATTAATAAAGACTCTATAGAGATACTTCAAGAAAATTTAATCAAAAGTCATGCTGCTGGACTTGGAGAGCCAATTCATCATACAATTGCTCTTGCTTCTTTATTAGTAAGATTAAATTCATTAGTAAGAGGAAACTCTGGTGTCAGAGTTGAATTATTAGAATTTATTAAAGATTTGATCAATAACCAAATTGCACCATATATACCTACCAGAGGAAGTGTTGGAGCTTCGGGAGATTTAATCCATCTTTCACATCTTGCTCTTTTAATAATAGGTAAAGGAAAGGCTTATTATAAAGGGTCTTTGATGGAAGTTGAAGAAATTTTTAAGCAACTCAACATTAAACCCTTTAAGTTAAGTTATAAAGAAGGTCTTGCTTTGATAAACGGAACTTCTGTAATGACTGCAATCGCAGCTTTTGCTGTAAATATTTCAAAAAAAGCTTTAGCTATAGAATGTATAGCAGCTGCTTTTACCATTGAGATATTTAATAGTATTACAGATTTCCTTAGTGAAGCTTTACACAAGGTTAAGCCTCACGAGGGACAGTTTAAAATTGCTAAGATTTTAAGAGAACTTGTTAATGGATCAAAAAATACAATAGATAGAGATAGTCTACATGAAGTTATATGGGAAAATGCTAACGGTAAAACAGAAGATAAGGTTTTTGAATCCAGTATATTTATTCAAAATGTATATTCGATTAGATGTACTCCACAAATCTTATCTCCTGTATACGAAGCAATAAAAACAGTTGAAAAAATTGTTACTATAGAAGCAAATTCGACAAATGATAATCCTATTGTTATTCACGAAGAAAACCATATTTTACATGGTGGGAATTTCCATGGGCAAAGCATCGGTTTTTATATGGATGTGCTTTCTATTGCATTGTCTACTTTGTCAAATCTTGCAGAAAGAAGGTTAAATACTTTATTAGATGGAAAATTAAATGGAGAATTGCCAGAATACTTAATAACTGGAATTAAAGGTTTAGATTTAGGTTTTATGGGCTCTCAATATCTTGCGACCTCAACAACGGCAGAAAATCGCCAGTTGGCAAATCCAGTTAGTACAAATACAATTTCTTGTAATTCTTCCAATCAAGATGTTGTAAGCATGGGAACAATTGCAGCAAGAAAAGCATATACTTCCGCAACAAACACTAAGTATATTTTAACATTAGAAATTCTTGCAACGCTTCAAGCTATAAATATAAAAGGATCTGATAACTTGGCTCCAAAGACTTCTTATTATTACAATATACTTTCAAATTACTACACTAATTATGAAAGCAAAACAATATTTCATGAAATGCTAACAAATTTTCTTGAGTTAATATTTGAAAAAGATATTATCAATTCTGAAGAAATTTTAAAGTTAGGAGAAAATTAATGAATTTGCCTTGCGACACTAATGACTTAAAACCACAAAAAGGAAAAATGAATCTTACAGATACCCTTATAAAAGCTGATTTGGAAGATGGACAAGGTAAAGCTATAATAAGAGAAGATAATATTTTTTTAGATGATAATAAAATTCTTTCAAATTCTGTATTAATTGAGTATGTTAATCAGTTGATTGCTGCTATTCAAGGTTATAGAGAAAAATATCAAAATAAAAAACCTTTAAAAGGTTTGTTTGTTGGTGTTCAAGAAGCGAATTTTTATGAAAGTGTTATGTGTGGAGATGAAATATACTTAAAAGGAAATGTTATCGAAGAAATTGCTAATATAAAATATATAAAAGCAATAATAGAAAAAAACGGAAAGATGGTTTCTGAAGTAACAACAAAGATATTTGAGGTAGAGGATCTAAAAGAGATTGAACAACTTGCAAAAAACAATGAAGTTGAAGAACCACAAAAAATCAACTCAAATATTTCCAACCCACCTTATTTTTTGACTTCATATTTGCAAAGAAAGTTTTATAGTTATATTAATAACTTAACTATTGAAAAGGAAATAATTTCTTTTGATTTTATGTGTCCAAAGGAGTTTGACCCATTTGATGGACATTTTGAAAATAACCCCATTCTACCGGGAATTATGCTTATTGAAATTGCTAACGTAGCTTTGAGCTTATTATTAGAAAAACAAATAACAATCAATAGCATCAAAAAAATGAAAATAGGAGGTGTAATTACACCTTATAGAAAAATTTTATGCAATGTTAAATTGAATTCAACAAATAATAATTCATTTTCAGTAGAATTTAGCTATGAAAATAAAAAAGAAATTTCTAGATTTAATGGTAGTTTTATTTGATTTTGGAGAAATAAAATGAAATATAGAAGAGGTGATTCTTATTTTCCGCCAGATGAAAAACCTCCCTTGATACATGAATGTCTAAGAAGAGTTCAGTTTGATGAAGTTGATAGTTTAGGAATAGTTTGGCATGGGCGTTATGTTAGTTATTTTGAACAAGGTAGAAATGAATGGGGACATAAATTTGGTTTTACATATCTTGATATGGCAAAAAATGGATTTGCTTTACCAATTGTTCAATTACATATAGACCATTTCTCTCCTTTGTTTTTTGATGAAATAATAAAAATTAAAACTATATGTCATTGGACAGAGGCATGCAAAATGAATATGAGTTATGAAATATACTCTGAAAAAGGTCTTCTTGCAGCTAAGGGATATACTATCCAACTATATACTGATTTATCTGGGAATCCTTTAATAATAAGGCCTGATTTTGCAGAAAACTTTATGAAAAAATGGGATGAACTGGTTAACCAATGAAGAGAGAGGTTTTTATAAGTTATTCTAATATTATAACTGGACTTGGTAATCTTGATGAAACCTGGCAAGCAATTCTTGAAAGAAAATCATCAATTTTAAAAAAAAAGCATTTTGAAAATTCTTTGCTTGAATCTACAGGTTTATCTCTTTATAAAAGAAATTTTGTTGAAGAAAAGGAAAATTTTGCTCATTTTTTAATAATAAACTGTCTTAACAACTTTTTAGAAATACCTAAAAATACATATGTAATATGGACAGGTATTAAAAACTCTGCCGAATTTATTGAAAAGAGTCTTTATAAAACCAGATTGCCACAATATTCTTCTGAAAGAGATTTACTAAATTGGGTAATAGATTATTTGGGGTTAAAGGAAGGTATGGAGATAAGTGCGGCTTGTGCCTCGTCAACAGTCGGTATTAGTTTAGCTTCTCAATTAATAGCAGAAGGAAAATTTGACAATATATTGGTTATAGGTTGTGATTTTGTTACTAAATTTGTTTACTATGGTTTTGCAGCTTTAAAAGCAATGACAGAAGAAATATGTAAACCTTTTGATAAAAAAAGAAAAGGCCTATCATTGGGCGATGGTGCTTTTGCTTTACTACTGTCTTCCGAAAAAAGGTCTAAAATTCGCGTTTCCGGTTGGAGTATTACAAATGACGCTAACCATATTACTGGTCCGTCAAGGACTGGAGATGGATTGGCAGATTCTATAAAAAAAGTTTTAAAAATGAGTGGTCTTAAAGAAAAAGAAATACAAGCAATTTGTGCTCACGGTACAGGCACTCTTTATAATGACGCAATGGAAATCAAGGCTTTCAATAGTATATTTTCCGAAAATGTTCCAATAACCTTTGGAATAAAAGGGAGTATAGGTCATTCTCTTGGAGCAGCTGGAGGAATTGAAATTGCACTTTCTGCGAAATGTCTTCTTGAAGATACTATATTACCAACAGTTGGATGTGATGATCCTGAAGCAAATTATATTTCTTTAGTTCCAATAAACAAGAAACTAAAAAACATAATATCTTGTAATTCTGGTTTTGGTGGAATTAATGCTAGCGTTTTATTGGAGAAATGCTAATGAAAAATATAAAAAAATTATTTTTATTAGGTAGTGGTTGGATTTCTACTCAAGGCTATGGTTTTTCAAACTCTTGCCCTTTATTTTCTGATCAAAATAATGAGTTTGAACTAAAATTTCCTCCTTTAGAAGAAATGCTTGAAGAATTACCTACTAGATATGGAAGATTTGATATATTTACTAAAATTGTTTTTTCTACTGCATGTCTTTCGTTGAAAGATGCCAATTTTTTATCTAAGGATAAAAAAAGAAATGTTGGAATTGTTGTAGGAACTTCTTATGGAACAACCGAAAATGATATACTTTTTTTCAAAACTACAATAGAAAAAAATGGCTTATTTACAAGTCCAAATTTGTTTTCTTATACTTTACCCAACATTTCAATTGGCGAATTAGCTGTTTATTTTAGTTTTACTGGACCTACTTTCTGTGTAGGGAATCAATCAGATAATCCTGGTATAGAGGCTTTAATGGCTTCATTTTCAATTTTAAACGAAAATTTATGTGATATTGTTCTTGTTGGTTGTGTAGAATCCAATAAAAACTTATCATTTTACGGTGGAATGTTTTCTTTGATTTCAACAGAAAAAAATAAAAATATAAAAAAAGAGTTTTCTGTAAATGAAACAAAAAATTTTTTAGATTTATTTGGGGTATAAAATCATGGCAAAAATATTAATAATATCTTGCAATCGTGTTGATAGCCCATATCCTGTATATCCTCTTGGAGCAAACATTGTTGCTTCGGCTGTAAAAGAAAAAGGACATGAAGTTAAATTATTTGATATTTTTTATGAAAGTTATGATAAACTTAAAGAATTAATACATGATTATAAACCAAATTATATTGGTTTGTCTTTAAGAAATGTTGACAATGTAACATACAATGAACCTTCCCTCTTTTTAAATCAATATAAAAACTTAGTTGATAATATAAAAACTATATCAAATGCAAAAATAATCCTTGGAGGGTCTGCTTATACTATTTTTCCTGAACAATTTTTGGAACAGTTAAATGCAGATTATGGTATAAAAGGTCCTGGAGAAATTAGCTTTCCAAAACTAATAGAAAGTCTTGAAAATGGAAATCCTCCAAAAGAAAGAATCATTAAAGGGGAAATAGACTTTTCAGGGAATAACTCTTTCTATTTATATCGTGAAAAAGAGTTGGCAAATTTTTACTTAACTAAGGGTGGAATGTTAAATATATTTACTAAGAGAGGATGTCCTCACCGTTGTTTGTATTGTTCTTATCCTGATTTGGAAGGGAAAAGATATATTTATAGATCGCCTAAAAACGTAGTAGATGAAATAGAATACCTCATTAAGGAATATTCCGCAGATTTTATATTTTTTACAGATTCTGTTTTTAATGATAAAAATAAAAACTATTTAGCTATAATTGATGAAATTATAAAAAGAAAAATTAAAATTTTTTGGACATGTTATATGAGGCCTGATAAATTTACAAAAGAAGAAGTAGAAAAATTAAAAAATTCGGGACTCCATTCTGTTGAATGGGGGACGGATTGTAGTACTGATACAACGTTAAAAGCAATGGGTAAAGATTTTGATTGGAATACAGTAAAAGAATCAAACAATTTATTTGCTGAATTTGAGATTCCAAGTTCACACTTTATTATTTTTGGTGGACCTGCGGAGACTGAAAAAACTGTTGAAGAAGGTATAAAAAACTTATCTGAATTAAAACATTGTGTAATATTTGGTGGTATTGGTATAAGAATATTTCCGCACACTGGAATATTTGAACTAGCAAAAAAAGAAGGCATTATTAAATGTGAAGAGGAACTTTTTAATAAAGAAATTTACTATTTTTCAAATCAAATTAAACCAGAATGGCTTAATGACTATTTATTAGAGAGTTTTAAGAATAAAACGAATTGGTTTTATCCATTTACAGGCTTCACAGAAAGAAACTACTTTTTGCACAATTCTGGATTTAGAGGACCTTTGTGGGATCTTCTCTTAAAAAAAAGAAGAAATTGATTATTGTTTTGATAGCAAAATTTTCATTTGTTTTCCCTCACAATTATATTTTATGCAAGCAATAGAATTAATTCCTTTAGATTCGGTTTTATTACACAAGGGTATATTGTGTGGATTTTCTTCAACTGGGACGGAATATGTTTTTTGGTTTTTTAACATAAGTATTCCTGTGACTAAACTAAAAGCCATAGATGTCAACATGCTACCAAATATAGGAGTATATGAGGCAAAAAGAGGATATTTTTCTTTTAAAGATAAATAAAATTCTTCATTTCCACTCATACCATCTGTATCAACAATACATAAATCTACAAAATCTTTCTTTGTATCTGAACCAATTTCTATTTTACAATATTTTACAGGTTCTTCGGAAGAAATTAATAGAAATACTGCTCCTTCACCCGGTACAACATCTGGATTTTTTTTAAAAGAAAATGGTTTAATTTTTCCATCTTTTGCTAATTTAAGTTTTTTGTTGCATATATAATTCATAACCTCACCATATTGGTCTGCAGCACCAACAAGAATATTTTTACACCTTTTTTCAGTTAGCCAGCTTTTAGCTAAAATTAGAGCCTGATAAAAAGACTCAACGAATTGAGTAATGGTAATTGTAGGACCTCTATTTTGGATTAAATTTGAAACATATGAAACCGCTGCATTATGAACAGAATGAGAAAAAGTTGTTGGAGATGCTTCTTTCTCACCAAAAGAGATAATGTCATCCAAAAATTTAAAAGTTGTAGGGTGAGGTCCAAAAGATGTGGCAAATATTATCCCTAAATCTTCTTTGTCTGTTTCATCAAGTTGAGCATCTTTAAATGCATCTATTGCAGCTATAGCAACGAGTTTGCTGAAATCATCAGCTCTTCTCATATTTTTCAATATTAATTCATCACAAAACAATTCTTGCGAAATTTTATAATAACCATTTTCAGGTAAAGCAAAACCTTTTAATAAAGAATTCTCTAATTTTTCAATTCCTTTTCCTCTGTTAAATAAAATACCAACACCTTTAACATTCATTTTTATTCCCTTGAAAAAATTAAGGCAGAATTATTTCCACCAAAAGCTAACGAAGTAGATAGAGCATATTTTCCCTTTACTTCTCTTCTTTCTCTTGTAGGTTCTAATCCTATTGTTTCATCAATATTTTCAAACCCTATACTTGCAGGTATCCAGCCTTCTTTAAGTCCTAAAATTGTAAACACAGCCTCAATACCTCCTGCTGCTCCCAATGTGTGTCCTGTATATCCTTTTGTTGAAAGAAAATCTATTTTGCCTCCAAATAAATTTTTAAATACCAATCCCTCTGTTTTATCATTGTCTATAGTTGATGTCCCATGAGCATTAATAAAAGAAATATCTTCTGGTTTTATTTCAGCTTCTTCTAAGGCTTTTAATATAGCTTTACTCAACCCACTTCCATCAGGACGAGGTGCTGTTAAATGATAGGCATCACAAGATAATCCATATCCATTAACATAAAATTTTGATTTCATGTTTCTTTTTTTTGATATTTCTTCTTTTTCTATAACTATTATTCCTGCACCTTCTCCAAGATTAAGCCCTTTTCTATTTTTATCAAAAGGTTTACATAACTCATCGCTCATGACTCCAAGAGAAAAAAAACCAGAAAGTGGAACAATATTTAATTCATCAGCCCCGCCACATATTACAATATCACACATATCTGCTTTTAGCCATGATAGACCTATTCCTATTGCGTCTGTACCAGAAGAACAAGCATTTGCAACTGTACACTTTGGACCATCAAAATTATAATATTTAGATATTGCATCTGCCAAGTTACTGTTTAAATATCTATTCACAGAATCTATGGGGGCTTCTCCTGATTTTCGATATTCTCTATAAAAGTTAATATCATTTAATTGACTGGCAATCGTTGTTCCAATGCAAACCCCGATTCTATAATTTTCCCTTACCTCTAACAATTTGCTTTCTTCAACTGCTTGCTTTACTGCTTCAAGAGCCAAGTCTAAAGTTCTCATATTCTTATATGAGGTTTTCAAATTAACTTCAAATACCGGGCAGTCAATTTTTGAATCAAAAAGACTAACCTTTTTTCCATTTCTCTTCAAAGACTGAAAAGATATTAAAGTTTCATTTATGTTGTTTCCGCAAGCAGAAATTATGCCTATACCAGTTACAGGGAACTTTAAGCCACTCATAAATATTATTTGTTATCTATATTTTCCAAAATATATCTTGCTAATGTATCAATTGAATAAAATATTTTTTGGCCTTCATTCATATCTTTTACTTTAACTCCAAAATGACGTTGTAAAAGAACAACAACTTCAACAGCATCAAGTGAATCAAGTCCCAATCCTTGCCCGAAAAGAATTTCATCATCTTTAATTTCTGAAGGCTTAATATTAGTAAGATTCAAATGAGAAACTAAAAGTTCTTTCAACTTTGTTTTGATTTCTTTAAGTTTTTCTTCATTAGTAGAAGACATATAAAAACCTCCTAACTTTCTACTCTTTCCATATATTATGGAAAATAAAACATTGAAAAGGATATTTATCAATATATTTTTCCAAAATATTTGCAAACTCTTGAATATAGACTTTCAATTGTTCTTTTTTATTTTCATGCTTTACATATTTTGGATAAATAATATTTTCAACATTTACAATATAACTTTTTAAGCCCGTTTTAGGAGAAAATAAGGTAACTATAGGGCATTCCAAAGAAGCAGCAATAGAAAAAGCTCCGCAAGGGAAATAAGCTTCATAATTTAAGAAGTTAACCCCTACATAATCAAAATCATATTTCCTATCTCCCATTATTGAAACAATGCTACCTTTTTCAATAGCATTAATTATTTTTATAACAGTTTCAGGACCATCTTCAGAAGAAATAAAGCCTATATAGTCGTCTTTCTTTCTTATACCTAGAACTTTCTCTATTGCTATATTATCTTCTGGTTTCATAACCAGATAAACTTTTCTATTCAAATATTTTAAAGAAGTTATAGCCGTTTGCCAATTCCCAAAATGAGCAGTTAACAGAATAAAACCTTTTTCATTATTATCCATTATATCCTTTAAATGTTGAAATCCTTCTATAGAAGTATCGAATTTTACAATACAAGATAGCGAAGCGTATCTATCAATCAACTGCATGCCTTGGTTTATAAATAACTTATAAACATACCAAAGTCTTAATAAAAAATTAGTATTTGGGAATCTTTTATTAATATAAGCCAAAGAACTTTTAACAGCCTGATAATCAAAAATTAAATAGTACAAACATACAAAATATAGCAAAAAATAAGCTACTCTAAGCCCCAAAAACCTAACCGTAACTTTAAAAATAAAATAACCTAAAGCATTTCCTCTTTTTCTTGAAGTAACGTCTTTCTTCTTTTCGTCAATCATAGTAGAATAGTCCAAAATTTTATAACTTTTTCCACTTGCGTTCAGAAGATATTTTTACTTCTTTATAAGTACCATCTTTTTTCTCTTTTTCTATGACCTTAAGATATAATCTTGCCATCTTAACTTCTTTAGACATATCACTATAAAAAGTATTCCAAGCATAATCGTACATTTTTTCCAAAGTATCTACACTCATCTTTGCAGGTTTGAATACAACATCTCCACAAGTATATTTTTTCCAATCATTATGCAAGATTCTGCCTTCTTTTTCCAACTTGGCCCTTATTGGAGTATGAGGAAAAGGTGTTAATACTGTAAATTCTGCCAAATCTAAATCTATTTCCATTAAAAAATCTACAAGCCTTTTTATTTCATCTTCATCTTGGTCATCTGTTCCTAATATTATTGTTCCTTCTACTCCAATTCCTCTTTCTTTTAACCTTTTTATTCTTCTTTTTATATAATCAGATCTATCTACTACAGCTTGATATACATACCAACAACCAGCTTCTGCAGCAAGATCAAGTATTTCATCATCATCCTTTATAGGATGTGAAACCCATTTTTTCTTTAAAGGAGCAATTGCTTTGAACAAATCTTTTTCCCATTGATCATCCTGAGCTAAGGAATTATCAACTATAAACAAACGATTATTATCAATACTTTCAAATTCTTCTACAACTTTATCAATTGGTCTAGGTCTAAACTTTCTTCCTCCAAGAAATGGAGTACAACAAGGGAAACAATTAAATTTACAACCTCTAGAAGCATGAACCAAATCTACCATCTGAACTCCACGAAAATTATACAAATCTCTCTTTAAAATATCTCTTCTAGCTGGTCCAATTAAGTTTGTATCTGGAAAATCTAATAAATAATTATAAACTTTCTTCAACTTTCCAGTTTGAAAATCTTTTATAACCTGTTCCATTCTTCCTTCTGCTTCTCCCAAAAAAACGCTATCAGCATGCAGTTGGGTTTCTTCACTATGCAACATAGTTGCAATACCGCCGAATATAACTTTTTTACCTAATTCTCTATATTTATCTGCTATTTCCCATCCCCTTGGAATTTGACAAGTTAACATACAAGAAATAAACACCAAATCTACATCAGTATTAAAAGTTAGAGTTTCAACGTTTTCATCGCAAAAATCGATTTCTACATCAGTTGGCAAAGTCGCTGCAAAACAAACAGGACCATGGGGTGGTAAATTAAATTCGGGTTGATTTTTAAGCTTGGGCCATTTTGGATAAATAAGCTTGACTTTCATTATAACTCCCTTTAAACTTAATATTGATAATAAAATTATTATAAAGTTATTTTGTTTTTTTTTCAAATATTTTAAGATTAACTCTAACTATAACAAGGAAAAGAGATTTTTTATGGGAACTAAAGGCGAAATAAAATATTGTGTTATTATTCCTACTTATAATAATGAGAAAACGTTAGAAAAAGTTATTAATGATGTTTTAATATATACTTCAAACATTATAGTTGTTAATGATGGAAGTAAAGATAGAACATCTGAGATTTTAACTAAATTTGATTCTAAAATTTTAATTATAAATAATGAAAAGAACTTAGGTAAAGGAGCTTCCTTAAAAAAAGGACTAAGAAAAGCTTTTGAATTAGGATATCAGTATGCAATTACTATTGATTCGGATGGGCAACATTTTGCTGATGATATCCCAAATTTTTTGGAAAAAATTACTACTGAAAAACCTATTATGATAATAGGTACTAGGGATATGAATTCTCCAAATGTTCCAGAAAAAAGTAAATTTGGTAGAAAATTTTCTAATTTTTGGGTAAAACTTGAAACAGGCAAAGAAGTTGAAGATTCTCAATCTGGCTATAGGCTTTATTCACTCAAAGAAATAAATAAGTTTAGTTTTATTACTAATAGATATGATTTTGAAATAGAATCTCTTGTTAAATGGATTTGGAAAGGTTATGATGTTTTATTTGTTCCTATAAAAGTTTATTATCCTCCTAAAGAAGAAAGAGTAAGTCATTTTAAAGGTTTTCTTGACAATTTCAGAATAAGTTTGTTGAATACATTCCTTGTATCTTTGGCCATTATTTACTATATACCTCTTAGAATATTAAAATCAATTTATAATAAAATAAAATTTTGAGATTTAATTCACTATTAGACTTACTTCATCGATTATTACACCTCCCATTTTATTTCCCAGATCAAATTCTAGTTTTGAATTGTTATCTGTTTCTTCATTCATTTTAAATTCAAGCTCAATATTTGAAACTCTTGATATAAGATTTACGTAACTTTTTAAATATCCTTCTATAGAGATTTCCCAGTAGTCAAAAATTTTACT